>NZ_FNCS01000043.1 GCF_900100665.1 Pelagibacterium luteolum | reverse complement strand
AGTCGATCGAGCTATTAGTACTGGTAAGCTTCATGCATTGCTGCACTTCCACACCCAGCCTATCAACGTGGTGGTCTTCCACGGCTCTGATAGGGAATACTGGTTTTGAAGGAGGCTTCCTGCTTAGATGCTTTCAGCAGTTATCCCGTCCGAACTTAGCTACCCTGCACTGCGGCTGGCGCCACAACAGGTCCACCAGAGGTTCGTCCATCCCGGTCCTCTCGTACTAGGGACAGCTCTTCTCAATATTCCAACACCCACGGCAGATAGGGACCGAACTGTCTCACGACGTTCTAAACCCAGCTCACGTACCACTTTAAATGGCGAACAGCCATACCCTTGGGACCTGCTCCAGCCCCAGGATGTGATGAGCCGACATCGAGGTGCCAAACGATGCCGTCGATAAGGACTCTTGGGCATCATCAGCCTGTTATCCCCGGCGTACCTTTTATCCGTTGAGCGATGGCCCTTCCACGCGGGACCACCGGATCACTATGACCGACTTTCGTCTCTGCTCGACTTGTCAGTCTCGCAGTCAGGCAGGCTTATGCCATTGCACTCAACGACCGATTTCCGACCGGTCTGAGCCCACCATCGCGCGCCTCCGTTACTCTTTGGGAGGCGACCGCCCCAGTCAAACTACCCACCACACGCTGTCCCGGACACTGTTATGCCGCGGTTAGACATCCATGACGATAAGGGTGGTATCTCACATTGCGGCTCCACAAGGACTGGCGTCCCTACTTCAAAGCCTACCACCTATTCTGCACATGCCGACACGAATGCCAGCGTGAAGCTATAGTAAAGGTGCACGGGGTCTTTCCGTCTGACCGCAGGAACCCCGCATCTTCACGGGGAGTTCAATTTCGCTGAGTCGATGCTGGAGACAGTGGGGAAGTCGTTACGCCATTCGTGCAGGTCGGAACTTACCCGACAAGGAATTTCGCTACCTTAGGACCGTTATAGTTACGGCCGCCGTTTACCGGGGCTTCAATTCAAGGCTTGCACCTCTCCTTTTAACCTTCCGGCACCGGGCAGGCGTCAGACCCTATACGTCGTTTTACAACTTCGCAGAGCCCTGTGTTTTTAATAAACAGTCGCCACCCCCTGGGTTGTGCCACCCGCCCTTGGTTGCCCAAAGACGGGTCACGCTTATCCCGAAGTTACGCGTGCAATTTGCCGAGTTCCTTCAGCATCGTTCTCTCAAGCGCCTTGGTATGCTCTACCAGTCCACCTGTGTCGGTTTAGGGTACGGTCTATAAGCTGGGGCTATTTCCTGGAACCGCCTCACTGCATGTCCAATCCGATAAGGACATACAGACCTGGCAATCCGTCACTTCCCAGCAGGCTCACGAATATTAACGTGATTCCCATCGACTACGCCTTTCGGCCTCGCCTTAGGAGCCGGCTAACCCTGCGCTGATTAACATTGCGCAGGAACCCTTGGACTTTCGGCGAGAGTGTCTCTCACACTCTTTGTCGCTACTCATGTCAGCATTCGCACTTCCGATACCTCCAGGACCCCTCACGGGTATCCCTTCGCAGGCCTACGGAACGCTCCGCTACCGCGTACAGCAAAAGCTGCACACCCTAAGCTTCGGTGCATGGTTTGAGCCCCGTTACATTTTCGCCGCAGGAACGCTTGACCAGTGAGCTGTTACGCTATCTTTAAAGGATGGCTGCTTCTAAGCCAACCTCCTGGTTGTCTAAGCATTCCCACATGCTTTCCCACTTAACCATGACTTGGGGACCTTAGCTGTAGGTCAGGGCTGTTTCCCTTTCCACGACGGACCTTAGCACCCGCCGTGTGTCTGCCAGATAGTACTCTTGGGTATTCGGAGTTTGGTTAGGTTTGGTAATCCGGTGAGGACCCCTAGCCCATCCAGTGCTCTACCCCCCAAGGTATTCGTCTGACGCTCTACCTAAATAGATTTCGCGGAGAACCAGCTATTTCCAAGTTTGATTGGCCTTTCACCCCTAGCCACACGTCATCCCCGTCTTTTTCAACAGACGTGGGTTCGGTCCTCCAGTAAGTGTTACCTCACCTTCAACCTGCACATGGCTAGATCACTTGGTTTCGGGTCTAATCCGTCGTACTTAACGCCCTATTCAGACTCGGTTTCCCTACGCCTACACCTAACGGCTTAAGCTTGCACGACAGACTAAGTCGCTGACCCATTATACAAAAGGTACGCTATCACCCAGGACGAACCTTGGGCTCTAACTGTTTGTAGGCATCCAGTTTCAGGAACTGTTTCACTCCCCTCGTCGGGGTGCTTTTCACCTTTCCCTCACGGTACTTGTTCACTATCGGTCGCACACGAGTACTTAGGCTTGGAGGGTGGTCCCCCCATGTTCAGACAGGATTTCACGTGTCCCGCCTTACTCGAGGACCTCAATGCTTTCTACCGGTACGGGGCTATCACCCACTAAGGCAGACCTTTCCAGGTCTTTCCCGTTCTTACACTGAGGCCACTGGCCTGGTCCGGGTTCGCTCGCCACTACTACCGGAGTCTCAATTGATGTCCTTTCCTCCGGGTACTGAGATGTTTCAGTTCCCCGGGTTCGCCTCCCTTGCGGGATACTCATTGCTGAGTGGGTTTCCCCATTCGGAAATCGCCGGATCAAAGCTTATTCGCAGCTCCCCGACGCTTATCGCAGCGTATCACGTCCTTCATCGCCTGTGTGCGCCAAGGCATCCACTGAACGCCCTTTTGGCACTTGATCGTTCTCATTACCAATAATCGCAATCACACAATAAATGCATGATCATCGACCATCGGTGGTCAGATCATAATTGGATCGAATGTGTTGGAAGGCTATTGCCGGGTCGCAAAAGTGTGCACCACTCCTGCGGGCAAAGCCCATCCGATCCAAAGACCAGTTTCACGAGGTATCGTTTCTCCAAGGTCTTTCAACCTAATCCCGACTGGGGGATCGCCTGGG
>NZ_FNCS01000039.1 GCF_900100665.1 Pelagibacterium luteolum | reverse complement strand
AGCCTATGTCGAGCAGGTTCTGGTGCCCGAGTTGCGGCCCGGCGACATCGTGATCATGGACAACCTCTCCAGCCACAAAGGAACCCGGACCCGTGAACTGATTGAGGCAGCGGGCGCATCACTCAGGTTCCTGCCGCCCTATAGCCCCAACTTTAATCCGATCGAAAACGCCTTCTCCAAACTCAAGGCGATGCTTCGCAAAGCAGCAGAGCGAACCGTTGATGCGCTCTGGAACAGAATTGGCAAACTGGTCCAAACCTTCACGCCCAAAGAGTGCGCCAACTACTTTGCAGCCGCTGGATACGATGCAGACTGATAGGATTCCGCTCTAAGGTGAGGAGATTGGCTGAGAGCCGATCATTAGCCCCACCACCACTCGTTGCAATCTTGCCCATGTCTAGCCAGCCCCCCGGTAGTAACACTGTAGCCAGCGCCCTTCCCGTCTAGGCGGATTATGGCGAGTGTACGGTTAGAGCGCTTGGTCCTGGATGTTTCGACGGTCCATTCGTTGGCCGTGAGCAATTCGAGTCGGCGGGCGCTCGCTGTGCGCACCAAGGCTACTTCAAACGCGCTGTCACAAATGCTCGTCTGTGGTTCTGGAGTGTCAAAGTCCATCGCGCGCAAGTCCTGCCCATGCAGCCAAACCGTATTGCCGTCCTCAACAAAGGTTTTAGCCGATGTACATGGCTGGTTGCATCCGCACATCTCGATGTGAACGGCTGGGCATTGGCGGAGAGGGCGACAATACAGGCTGAAACGGCACAGGGAGGGCGATTCACCCTGGAACCATGCGCGTTGAACGGTGTGGGGATCCGGTATCGCCAACTCTCCTAGTTGTTCTTAATCCTTACTAAGAGCGCCTGAGTGCGCATCAACGCCGCGCGCAATCGAACGCGCCGGTCACGCCGGATTGGGTGTCGTCGCTCATTCGATTAATCTACCGTCTATTGCCGTTGTCGTTTGCGCCAGACACAGTGCAAATCTCAAATCCGACCGCAGTCAGCACCGTGTCTACGTCATCGAGATAGCTTACCCATATCGGCTCGCCATTCGTCGTTGCATCTGGCAAATCTCCGTGGAGCTCGCACAAGGCGCGAGCGGCGAGTTCTCGTGGGTCTTGGGGATGGTTTGGCATTTTGGCCTACATCGGCAACCAATCGACGGCAAAGAATAGGCAGGTGCATGCTATTGCGGCAATTAGGAACAAGCCCGTCATCGCTGTTGAGAGATATCGTGTTCTCTGAAGTTCGTCGGTAGGGCAGACATGATCATTCCTCCACGCAATCATGGGAGTAGTCAAGCACACTCCAGATGATGAGTCGAATCAGGCCCATGATGTTGGGTTAGACGAGAGACGTTGTTCGGCACATCGCCGTGCTGAAATAATAAGACCGGCTCACCGTACTCTCCGACGTTGGGCTTGACGTCACGTTAGCAGCCGATGACACCGGCATGTATAGCAGCCATTTCTTCTGCAGCCTTGATCGAGCGGACTCGGGACGAAAACGCCAAAATTTCCGACCTGAGGCAGGTCGCCTTCCTCGCGACGCTCAGCGTTGTGGGCTTATCTACCATGCACTGACCTCGGGGTATGTCACTGACGACACCTTATGAACACCCTATCGACAATCTTATCGTGACCCATTGCGGCGCCGTCCCCTCACCAGAGAAGAGGGGCCCCGCCGAAGCTGAGCCCTTCCCTCAACACCTAGCCCGCGTGGAGGTGTGCAGGGACTAAAAGTGGACGTTTAAGCCGATACGGGGCGCGAGCTTCGGCATCGACGCTCACGCCGTTAAAATCGACGTTGTAAAATCCGACATCAAAGTACTTGCCTTGAGCGAGATGGCGGTTCCACAAATAGGTGTCCCTGTGGGGCGAATTTCCAAGTTTTGCAAGAAGTTTAGGTCGGCTTGCGTTGTGAGTGGCGGTGCGGACCGATAGGTTGCCCACAGATTCGTCAGGACTCTTCTTCCAGTGTTTTTATCGCTCGCCGCACTTCGGCCTCGCTTGGTGCGGGTCAGCATCGTTGAAGCCTCTCGCGCCACGTTGGGGGCGCTTGTGGGAATTCTGCTCACAGGTCTCATTACCCGCGCATCCATGGGGGAGGGGAGTGTGGCACCCATGCTCATCGCGCCCATGGGCGCATCGGCTGTGCTTCTGTTTGCAGCCCCGTCAAGTCCATTGGCGCAGCCTTGGTCGATATTGGGAGGAAACTGTATTGCCGCTGCAATTGGTGTGACGATTGCAGGCCTTGTGGGCGATCCGATTCTCGGAGCTGCGCTTGCGATTTCCATTTCCATCGGCGCGATGCTCGCCACCCAATGCCTCCATCCCCCGAGCGGGGCAGTGGCGCTGACAGCAGTTCTTGGTGGCCCCGCCGTACTTGAGACTGGCTATAGCTTTGTCCTATGGCCGGTTGCAGTGAACTCAGTCGTCTTACTGGTCGCGGCAATCTGCTTTAATCGCTTGACCGGGCGAGCCTATCCGGCGCCATCCGGCAAAAGCGCAAGTCACATCGGCATGAGAGCCGGGCTGCTGGACGTGCGGCCAACCGACCTGGAAGCCGTGCTCAGACAATATGACGAGATCGTAAATGTTGCGCCCGAAGTCCTGGAACATCTTCTTGAACAAGCTCAAATCCGTGCGTTTCAGCGCAGCGCAGGGCAACTGACATGCGCTTCGATTATGTCGCCCATCGCCGCAACAGTTCTGCCGACAACACCGGTGCGCGCAGTGTGGGCATTGATGCTTCGGCTGGGACTGCGCGCAGTGCCGGTGGTCGACGGGACAGGAGCCCTTGTGGGTATCGTCTCCAGAACTGACTTTTTCGGTGCCCATTTGGTGGACCAAAGTGGGAGGCTCAAAGCATGGCGGGTTGGTCTGCCGAAATTGCGTGTTCAAGACATTATGAGCCGCAACGTTCAGTCCGCCTTGCCCGCGACCTTTGTTTCCAAGCTGGTCTCACCGATGGTGGACCAGGGCCTGCATCAGATTCCGATCGTCGATGATAGCAACCGGGTCGTTGGGATTGTCTTTCAAGCTGACCTCATCTCTGGTCTGTTCAGGTCCGCCCTCGAAGGCCCTCTGGGCACCGAGAGCTGAGCAACGGGCGGCCGTCATGCTGGATGAAGGCTTCAAGGAATGGGGTCTTCGACATCGGAACCCGTTGGGGTCGACTTCAATCGGGGATGCTGGGAGTTCTCGTCCGAGAGATCATTTGCTGCAGAGCACATTTAAGGCTGGAAGAGATCGCGCGCAGCAGCGCCAATGGGTGCGCATTTTTCGGTTCTGCAGAATTATTCGGTCCATCTTCAACCGTCGAAAGCTTTTTGAACCATCTATGTGATGTCACCGAATACCTGTTTTGTGAGAACCTTTTCAACCATCGGTAGCTCAAAGCGAAATTGTCGGGCCAGCAATCGGCAAAAAGCTGTATTTACCAAAAGCTCGTGGGACCTGAGGTATCCCATGTTCGCCATCGTAAGATGTCCAGAGATTACCGCGAGGGAACAGCAGGGGCGACCATTTTCTCCGAAAACCAATCCCTTAGAGTCGGCGGAGTTGGCGGAAGTTGGAGTGTCTGCTTTTGACCATCACCCACTGTTCGCGACGACCCATACGCGGCTCTGGATTATTCGCATCGCGAGGGAACGGCGGGCTGGGCCGAGGAGTTGGAGTGACAGCCTCTAGGCGCAGAAATCGGAACGCTATTATACCCCGCACTTAGACAGTAGTAGCGCGAGACTTCTCAACGATTTTTTGAGGTTCGGCCGCTTCGGAGAACTGCGGGTTTGCTCGGATGACGACACCAACCATGAGGCCAGTGCGCTCGTCCCGATTGAAACGGATCGCGCAGTATTTCGTTCCTGTGGCAGAGTGACGCCGGATCCTCGCTTCTATCCGAATTTTACCCGCATACCTCGAAGGGACGGGGAGCAAGGATGGGCACGTATCGAAAAAGTTTTCACCGAGGTGAATGTGATCGCTAAAACGACATCAAACACACAGGACACCGATCTGAGCGCCGCCCGGCAAAAAGGTCGCGGTCGGACGGCCGTCACACCTACGCAGTATAACAAGCGTGCCTGGAAAGAGATTATCGGGCGCGTCTTTGCCAGTATCAGGCGCGATCGGATAATGCTCGTTGCCGCCGGCGTTACCTTCTATCTGCTGCTCGCGCTTGTCCCTGCGCTGTCGGCGTTTTTGGCCATTTACGGGCTCACTGCGGACCAGTCTACGGTCTTTGATCATCTGCACCTGCTAAGGGGATTAATACCGAGTGGAGGACTGGAGATCATTGGAGAACAGTTGCGGCGATTGGTGACAGAGGGGCGGACTACACTATCCTGGACACTCTTTTTTTCGGTTGCTATCGCCCTTTGGAGCGCAAGCGCTGGGATCAAAGCGATCTTTGAAGCCATGAATATCGCCTATCATGAGAGCGAGGACAGGGGGTTTTTCAAACTGAGCGCCTTGGGTTTGGCGTTCACTCTTAGTATCGCTGTGGGTGCCACCGTGGCGATAGGTGCTGTAGTGGTGATTCCAGCACTCTTTGCAGTGCTGCCGTTTGGAGAGGCCTTAGGCTGGGTGGTTCAAATACTCAGCTACGTCATCCTGGCTGGTCTAATGCTGCTGGGGATCACGGCGCTTTATCGCTTCGGTCCGTCTCGATCCCGTGCCAAATGGCGTTGGATATCACCAGGCGCAGGATTTGCTGTCGGCCTGATTATCATCGCTTCGATCCTATTTTCGTGGTACATCGCCAACTTTGGCAACTACAACGCCAGCTATGGTTCACTGGGGGCCTTGGTTGGTTCTTTAACTTGGGTGTGGATTTCCGTTTCGCTGTTGATACTGGGTGCCGAGATCAACTCGGAGATCGAGCATCAGACGGCGCAAGATACCACCACAGGACCAAACGCGCCTTTAGGTACTCGCGACGCCTATGTTGCCGACACCATTGGACAAGTGAAAGGTTAAGTTGTGAAATGGGCGGCATCAACTCTCGTTCGCCAGGACTGACCCATGGAAGTCCCGCGTCGCGGGTCACCATTCACCCTCTAGCACCCCACTCACTACTCTGCTTTTCCATGAAAACTCAAGAACTGGCGGCGTGGCGTCTAGCCAAACGCTCGGGGAACTTAGAACGAGTCCTCCCTGCGGGATGGTGAACTTGGTCGTCCGACGCGAAGCTAGGCGCATGAAGTCGGAAAGACACGTGTGGTGATGGCACCTTGCCGGACATTCGAGAGGTTCAATCCGCCCCGGCATTTCCCATGAGCGTATAGGCGTAAGATCCCGTTCACTCGAGGCGGGCAAACCGTCCAATGCTTCAATGCCTGACACAATGCGCAACACACCGCCGCGCAATGTCGCCAACACCGGCGTTGTATAGCTCACGAGCGAAAAATGAAGGGGTCGATAAATTCGCCTTCTATCCTCTGGCAGGTGCCTGTCCGGCGCCTCAACCCGCTCCTCGATACCCCCTTTTGGTGGGAACAGCATCACTTTTCAATGAATCACAAGGGAAATGGTGAGGAGCGTGCCCGAGGCGATTGTTGCGGTTAGGACTGTGGCCGCAGTGTCGCAAATCGATCTGACATTATCATCATTTTGCATACGCCGGCGATTTAACGTTCAAGCGCACATTATCTATCATCACAAGACAAACACGGCCGATGTCTGAGGTGCCATCGATGAGCGTTGTGGGGTCGCGTCCACGACGGCCGAAAAATTTCATGCCCCCAGGATCACGTTGAAAGCGGGATCTTTAAAATTCACGACAGAGCGACGACTTTAAAGTACTGTTTGCTGCACACCGGGGGGTGAGATTGCGATAACCGAACATAAGCTGAAAGACGTGGCCCGAAAGAGCGAGCTCACTCAGTGCGGCATCACCAACGAGATCAAAGATCACCAAATACGTTTATCGGACGATCAGGGCCGTACATATCTTGTTGACTTGGCACAGGAGCGGGCGCAGTGGGCGCAAGAACTGATCCGCAGGGACCAGGTCCCCAAATAGGGAAGCATCCGCCCACTATATTCATTGAACCCACGTCGACGATCTAGGGTATCAAATCGCGAACAATCCAACGCTGACCGACTTTCCGATCTATTGGAGATCCTCGACATGACGCAATTATAAGACTGCATCACGCTTTCCGGCCGTGCCGAACTTTGTCACGGTCTCGGGGACGGGCCGGCTAGCGCACGAGGCAAAATCGGGACGTCCTATGGATTTGCGCCCGCTCACATGAAGCAGCTGCCCATCACAAACCTAGTCCTGCTCGCTAAGCTATACGACGGCCCCTGTCGTTGCTGCTAGCGATTATCACAGGTTCGCCGTTCACTTTTCAAACGGAACGATCTTTCGTGGTGTGATTTGGCCCAACAATGATAATCTACAAGGGAACGTGGCTGTGGCGATCAAGCCTCCCCATACCGATCCGCGAGACTGCCAAGGTTGCACTGAGGCTCTTCAACTGAGCTTTGAATTACTAGTAAAGGAGGCGGGCTGGGACGTCGAAGCCACAGCCAAAGCTCTTCTTGGGCTAGCCAGTCAACATAGGCAGAATGTTGAAATTTACCGAGACTATGCCGCGTATCCTCTGGAGCGGTCACGACTAGGCAAATGCTAAAATGGGTTTCTGATAACAGCGACGCCATTAGTGCCGTATCCAACCTAGCCATGCTGTTCGTGTGGATCGCCTATCTGCAAGTTTTCCTTCAAAGCTACCGCCGTCAGGTGCGTCCGAACATCGTCATCAATAGAGCAGCTGGATCCGCTCTTAATGCCTCGTGCTTTGTCGGCAACATGAGTTCAGAATCGATCTATATCGAGAGCGTCATCGTGACACTCAACTGCGAAGGCCACGATATTCGCGACACCGTCACCGATAGCAAAGAGCTCGATGGTGACGAGCGCCCTGATGATCCGCGACAACGTACGCTCCAGGGGCCACTGCGGCCGGGTGACTACACCTCGATAGGAGCGTTCGATGAACTGATTGAGAAAGTTCATCGCAATAAGGGACGGAGAGATCACCCTAAGGCTGCAGGCGTCCCCATATTTCTTGAGGTCTTGGTCATCG
Source organism: Pelagibacterium luteolum (assembly GCF_900100665.1). GTDB lineage: Bacteria > Pseudomonadota > Alphaproteobacteria > Rhizobiales > Devosiaceae > Pelagibacterium > Pelagibacterium luteolum. Next base: position 1,233 of record NZ_FNCS01000039.1, on the reverse strand, counting down.
CTGACTACTCCTCAGATGATCTGCTCATCGGCGCGAAAAGAGCGTTTACCATAGAGCCGAAAGGGCAGGATTGGCATGTGAGAGGTATGACAGCTAAAACGCAGCAAATCAGATCACGCCGAGAGCGACGTCGGATCAAAGATGTTGTTGATTAATCTGGAGGCGCTGATCTACCAATCACCACTGCCGTTAAACGCGACGCCAAGCACGATCACTATCGACCGGTCGGGTTGAAACCGAAAGCTAGCTCTGCCTGGACGCAATTTTTTCGTAAACAGCGTTAAGCAAGTCAGGAGTGGGCGTGGGTTTGGAGAAGACGTCCAGGGTTGAAAAATCCTCGCCGAGATCGGAGGTGTTGCCTCCGGTGTATATAATGATGGGCACGCCGCCTTGCCGTAATTGGCGAACGAGAGGCGAACAATCACCATCACTAAGTACGCAATCGACAATGGCGGCTGTAGGCTGATGGTCACGAAGCCATAGACCGGCCTCGCGAACGGAAGCAAATGCCGCCACGCCGTGACCTTCTGCCTCCAAGGCGTCGATGAGATCAATCGCAATAAGCGCTTGGTCTTCGAGCAATAAAATTGTCATTCGCTAATCAGCGCGCTTTTTTGGCGCCGCTCCTACCCATCACTTAGGAGTGTTTGCATCAATAATGCAACAAACATAAGGCAAGGGCGGAGACCCCTTAGGAATGCCATTTAGCAGGTCCACTGCGCGCATGAAGCTTTGGTTATCGTCTGCCTGTTAGCAAGGATCTCAACGGCATCGTCAACTCCCGGAATACTGCGGCAGCTACATGTTCCGCTAGACCGCACAAGAAATGATCGGCCGCCATATCACGCCGTTCATTCCCCAGACCCTTCACTTATCGTGACACTGTGCAAATCGGGAGTAAGCGCGAAGGTCACCCCGTCTGTTGCCGTCTTTCCTGGGGCGCTATTGGCACCTGAGAGTTTGTGATGGGTGTCATGTTCTATGTCTGCGACTATGCCTGGGGATAGAAGTTTCCATCTGATCGAGGCGGTGCCTGATCGGCTGGAAGGCGCACCGATGGCACGACGGCGTCGATGGTCTGATGCGTTCAAGGCAGAGGTAGTGGCGCGGAGCTTTGAACCGGGGACGAACGTTTCGGCCCTGGCGCGCGAGATCGGGATACAGGCCTCTCAGTTGTTTGGCTGGCGAGCGGAAGCCCTCAGGCGGGGTGAGGTCAAGCTGAACGATGACGAC
>NZ_FNCS01000035.1 GCF_900100665.1 Pelagibacterium luteolum | reverse complement strand
GCTCGCCCGGCGTGCCGTTCTCGAACGCTTCCTCGTCGACGGTCGTATCGAGATCGACTCCAACATCGTCGAACGCGCCATCAGACCCCAGACCATTACGCGCAAGAACAGTCTCTTTGCCGGAAGTGACGGGGGCGGTCGCTCCTGGGCAACCATCGCGACACTGCTTACCACAGCCAAGATGAACGGAGTCGATCCTCACGCCTGGCTCACTCAGACCCTCGAGCGCATAGCCAATGGCTGGCTCAACAGCGACATCGACGCCCTCATGCCCTGGAACTATGCAGGCTGAACGGTCCTGCCTTCGCGCTTACACTTCTCCCGCCATCCCGGCCTTGAGCCGGGACCCAGTGTCCTCCGAGATTGCGTTTACACCCACGGTCGGAGTGCAGCACCGAGCGCACCGGTCCCCAGGGCGACAACCCTGCATCTCGTCCCACCCCAAAATGAAACCACCCCGGATGCGAGGGACATCCGGGGTGGCTGCAAAAGGCCAGAGGGCATGGGACCGCTAAAGGCCTTTTGACCGGGTCGCGCGGAGTGGGACGCTTTGGGGGATGCCGCGCTTGGCCCGTTTTCCCTCGCAGAGCGCCCATTTTAACTGGGCATCGCTGCGTCTTGCCACTACAACGCGACAATCGAACCTCGGTTGCACGCCCTCTCCAAGATATTTGCCCCCACCGCCCCATTGCCTGATCTTTCGATTCCGATTAAAGCCTCGCCATGCAGCAAGACGCCCCCACCGATACTATTCTCATCGTCGATTTCGGCTCCCAGGTCACTCAGCTCATCGCCCGCAGGGTACGCGAGACGGGGGTCTATTGCGAAATCCACCCCTTCCTGACCGCCGCCGACAAGCTCGATGAGCTCAAGCCCAAAGGCATCATCCTTTCGGGCGGCCCGGCCAGCGTCATCGAAGAGGGCTCGCCCCAGGTCGATCAGAAACTTCTCGACTACGGCGTCCCGGTCCTCGGCATCTGCTATGGCCAGCAGGCCATGTGCGTCGCGCTCGGCGGTGTGGTCGAACCGGGCTATGTCCGCGAGTTCGGACGCGCCGAAGTCCGCATCGAAAAGGACAGCGCGCTGTTTGACGGGTTCTGGGAGCTCGATCACTCCTATCAGGTGTGGATGAGCCATGGCGACAAGGTCTCGGCCATCCCCGAAGGCTTCGCCGTTGTTGGCACTTCGCCCGGGGCCCCCTTCGCGATGATTGCCGACGAAGACAGGAAATTCTACGGCGTCCAGTTCCACCCGGAAGTCTATCACACCCCAGACGGCGCCAAGCTCTACGCCAATTTCGTGCACAAGATCTGCGGCTGCGACGCCAGCTGGACCATGGCCGCCTATCGCGACCAGGCAATCGCCGCCATCCGCGAACAGGTCGGCGACAAGAAAGTCATCTGCGGCCTCTCGGGCGGCGTCGACTCCTCGGTTGCCGCCATCCTCATCCACGAGGCCATCGGCGACCAGCTCACCTGCATTTTCGTCGACCACGGCCTGCTGCGCAAGAACGAGGCGAACGAAGTCGTCTCGATGTTCCGCCACCAGTACAACATCCCGCTGGTCCACGTGGACGCTTCGAAAGAGTTCATCGGCGAACTCGAAGGCGTCGTCGAACCCGAGGCCAAGCGCAAGATCATCGGGCGCCTGTTCATCGAGACGTTCGAAAAGGAAGCCGCCAAGATCGGTGGCGTCGAATTCCTCGCCCAGGGCACGCTCTATCCCGACGTCATCGAGTCGGTCTCCTTCACCGGTGGCCCGTCGGTTACCATCAAGAGCCACCATAATGTCGGCGGCCTGCCTGAGCGCATGAACATGAAGCTCGTCGAGCCCCTGCGCGAGCTGTTCAAGGACGAAGTCCGCAAGCTGGGACGGGAACTCGGCCTTCCGGAACATTTCGTCGGTCGCCATCCCTTCCCGGGACCCGGCCTTGCCATCCGCCTTCCGGGCGGCGTCACCCGCGAAAAGCTCGACATCCTGCGCCAGGCGGACGCCATCTACCTTGAAGAAATCCGCAAGGCCGGTCTCTACGACACCATCTGGCAGGCTTTCGCCGTGTTGCTTCCCGTCCAGACCGTCGGCGTCATGGGCGATGGCCGCACCTATGAAAGCGTCTGCGCCCTACGCGCCGTCACCTCAGTCGATGGCATGACCGCCGATTTCTACCCCTTCGACATGAACATCCTAGGCCGCGCCGCGACCCGGATCATCAACGAAGTCAAAGGCATCAACCGGGTGGTCTATGACGTCACCTCAAAACCCCCGGGAACGATTGAGTGGGAATGATTCAGGCCTATCCAAACGCCGCCGATTTTACGCCATAACCCTCCATAACACACTGAAATACTGCATTAAATTCTACGTCTTCTATCGCTGTCTATCGCGGGAAAAGCCTCGTGATAGACGGTATGGCTGACGGTATGGCGACTCTTGTCGCATCGGCAGAATGCATATACCGTCACGGCTTAGAGAGCTTGTGACGGTATTTTTTTAGGCATTATAACCTTGAAACGAAAGGGAATTTTGCCGTTTAGGAAGGTCGATTTTGGCCTGACGGTATATTTGAGGGCTCTCTCGCGTTTTATGAGCGATGTTGGAGGGTCCAATGCTGACTGATGCGGGCATCAAAGCCCTGAAACCAAAGGATAAATTATACAAGGTTGCTGACCGTGACGGTATGTACGTCGTGGTCCAGCCCTCAGGGGCGGTCGTCTTCCGATACGACTACCGAATGAACGGCCGCCGCGAGACCCTGACGCTCGGTCGGTATGGAGCCGCTGGCCTGTCACTGGCGCGTGCGCGGGAGAAGCTGATCGACGCGCAGCGGGCTATTCACGAAGGTCGGTCGCCTGCCCAGGAGAAGCAGCGAGAAAAGCGCCGCCTCAAGGAAGCAAAGAGTTTTGGCGAGTTTGGTGAACGCTGGCTGCAAGAGGCGAAGATGGCTGACAGCACCCGCGCCATGCGCCGCACGATCTACGAGCGGGACATCCTTCCGACGTTTCGGAATCGTTTGCTGACGGAAATCAGCCCCGAGGACTTGCGGGCTATGTGCGCGAAGGTGAAGGGCCGTGGAGCGCCGGCCACGGCGGTCCATGTGCGGGACATCGTGAAGCTGGTTTATGCCTTCGCGATCCTGCACGGGGAAAAGGTGGCTAACCCTGCCGATGAGGTTGGACCTTCCTCGATCGCGACATTCGTTCCCAAGGACCGTTCGCTATCGCCCGCCGAAATTCGGGTCATGCTCGGTCAACTTGAGCATGTTGCTACGCTGCCGACTATCCGGCTCGGCATGAAGCTGTTTCTCATCACCATGGTCCGCAAGAGCGAATTGCAGGACGCGACCTGGGATGAAGTCGATTTCGAGAATGCGGTGTGGACGATCCCGAAGGAGCGGATGAAGCGTTCCAAGGCACACAACGTATATCTGCCGGAGCAGGCGATCGACATCCTGGTGGCGCTCAAGACCTGCGCCGGCAATTCCCGATACCTGCTGCCGTCGCGTTATGATGCGGATGCGCCTATGTCGCGCGCGACCTTCAACCGCGTCACCTATGCGGTGGTCGAACAGGCCAAGAAGGAGGGACTGCCGCTGGAGCCGTTCACGGTGCATGACCTGCGCCGCACGGGCTCGACGCTGCTTAACGAGCTAGGCTTTAACAGCGATTGGATCGAAAAATGCCTGGCGCATGAGGATGGGCGGTCGTCGCGCGGCATCTACAATAAGGCTGAGTATGAGCATCAGCGCCGCCACATGATGCAGGAATGGGCCAATCTGATCGACTCCTGGGTCGCTGGGCAGAAATACGTCCCGACGCTGTACCCCGCGTCCATGGACCTTTTGGTTCCCGAACCTAACCTCTGACGGGACGGAATTTCCTCAGATTGACGTCAGGCGACGGCGCCCGCCTGACCGCCTTCTCTCTGGAGGCTTGGCGACGCTGCTCAAGCCAAGCCTCCACCTCGGCGAGATCCCACACCACGCACCTAGCGGTCAGATAGAACCGTTGCGGAAACTCGCCCCGCTGTTCCATGTCGTAGATCGTAGTATCGGCAAGGGGGACAATCTCGCGGAGCTGGTGCCTGCGAATAGTGCGTTTGCCGAGTGTGGACGGTGAATGGCTCATCTCTGACCTCATTTCTTATGATTGGACCTGCGGCGCGCGCCGGGCTTTGGCGAAGCCGCGATCGGTGGTGATGAAACGCTCCAGCATCGGCACGATCAGCTTGGCGGGTTCGATCGGCGTGCCGCCCTCGGCCAGCAGGCGGCCGTAATCGGTGAGATCGCGATGGAGCACCGCGGGCAGCTCCACCGTGATCCTGACGGGCTTATCATTAGCGATGGGGCCGAGTTTCAGCTTGGTCACGGGTCAGCTCCTGTAGGGTTCGAGCACGAGGTCGCGGGTGACGATGACGCGAACCGGGAAGCCGGGCCGGATGGTCAGTGTCGGAGCGACCTGCAACTGGCGCTGGACGATCTGCTGACCAGCCTGGTTGATGGTGTCCTGCGCGCCGTCGCGGATGGCGCGGATCAGGCGGTCATTGTCGTCGGTGGCGAGTTCCGCGCCGACGCCGAGCAGGGTCGAGAGCGCGGCGGCCTTGGCGAGATCCCACCAGTGGTAATCGACACCATCCTCAAGCCCGGCATAGCCCTGAGTGTCCGCGCCCGGCTGGCGCTCGAGAACGATGGATCGGCCGTTCGGCATGATGAGACGGTTCCAGACCAGCAGCACGCGGCGCTGGCCGAACTGCACGACGTTGTCATACTGGCCGATGAGGCGTGTTCCCTGCGGCACGAGCAGGATGCTGCCGGTCGGGCCGTCATAGATGTTCTCCGTGACCTGCGCGGTGATCTGGCCGGGAAGATCGGAACGGATGCCGGTGATGAGCGCAGCCGAGATGACCGCGCCGGCCTGAAGCACGAAGGGCGACGCCGGCGGCGTGATGCGATCGGGCGTGACGGTGCGCCGGTCGGCCGCCGCATTGAGGAAGGCGAGCTGCTTGTCCTGCGCGGTGGGCTGTCCCGCCGCATTGGCGGGATCGAAGCCGGCAAGCCCCGGCATCGTGCCGGGAGTCGCCGCCGTCGATCCCTGCCGCGACTGGAAGAAGACGGTGCTGAGACGGGCGGCCTCTTCCTCGGCACGGCGGCGCTGTTCAGCCTCGTCGACGCCGGGCGTCGGAACGACGGGCGGCATGACAGGCTGGCCGGCATTCTGCGCGCTGAGGATCGGGCCGCCGAGATCGCCGGGCAGCGCCGGCCCGAGGACGGGGCCGGTATAGTCGCGCGGCAGGCCGGCGAGACCATCGGCGGGCTGACGGTTGGCGGTGGAATAAAGTTCCTCGCCGCCATCGCCGGGGCCGCGTGTCTGAAGCGCGTAGATCAGCGCCCCGCCGATCCCGACCAGGGCGACGGCCGCGACGCTGGCGAGCATCTTGCGCGACAGGCGCGTGACCCGAGGGGCTTCGGCGCGCAAGCGCATGGGAGCGGCATTGGTTTCGGCTTCGGTCATGATTGCGGTCTCCCGTCGGTGCGAACGATCCTGACGGTCTGTTGGCGGTCGCCGCCGCCAAGGCGCAGTTCGGCCGCACCGAACAGGCGATCGACGATCAGGATGTGTTGATAGATGCGGGTATTGGCGATCTGCGCCTCGCCCTCGGGGCCGATGACGAAGATCGGGGGCATTTCGCCCTGCACGATGCCGCGCGGGAACTCGACATAGACGCGGCGGCCGTCGTCATAGACGGCGACGGGCTTCCATGGCGGATTGCTGCTGCCGGTCAGGCCATAGCGATAGTTGCGCGCGGCGACGGCCGGAATGACCGGCGTTGCCGGGACGGCCTGACGCCCGCCGCCTGCCGGCTGCGGATAGGCCCACGAGACGGCGGGCATATAGGGCTTCTCGCCGGAGCGCAGCTCGACCATGTAGGTGCGCCGGTCGGTGGTGATGACGAGATTGGTGGTGATGTCAGCGCGCGTCGGCTTCACCAGCACATGGACACGGCGGGCGACGCCTGAGCCGGATTCTGTGTCGCCGATGATCCAGCGGGCGGTGTCGCCCGCCGCGATCGGTCCCGCGCCGGTCAGGCTCTCGCCGGGTTCGAGCGCGATGTTCGTGATCTGGCCGGGCGCGGCATAGACCTGATAGAGCGCGCCTTCCGACCACGGATAGACCTGGATGGCGTTGAAGTAGCCTTCGCGGCGTGGCTGAACGCGAGCAGCGGCATTGGCATTTTCCACGCGCGCCGTCGGTGTCGCCCCTGCCGTGCCGCCGCGCGCAACAGTCCAGGCTGGCGGGACATGGATCGGCTTCAGCCGCTCATCCGTCACGGCGACGGGAATGGCCGGAAGCGGCGGGACGCTGTTGTCGTAGCTGATCTGCGGCGGGCGGTTCGTGGCACAGCCGGCTAGCATGGTCGCCGAGAGCATGATGGCCGCGATTGCGGGTTTGCGGATTGCGCGGTTCATTGGCCCATCTCCCGCGACCAGTTGATGGCGTTGACATAGATGCCGAGCGGGTTGGCCCTGAGGCGTTCGGCGTCTCGGGGCGGCTGAAGTGCGATGGTCAGGATCGCGGTCCAGCGCTCGGTCGCGGCGAGCTTGCCATCCTCATAGCGGCGTTCGGTCCAGGCCACGCGGAAGGAATCCGGCGATGCACGGATGACGCTGGAAACTTCGACCGCGATCTGCTGCTTGCCGACCTTGGCAAAAGGATCATTGGCGCGGGCGTAGTCGTTGAGCGCGCCCGCGCCGCGATCGGTGGTCCACTCATAGGCGCGAAGCCAGTTCTGGCGGACGATGACCGGATCGGCCGGAATGGAGCGGACCTGCTCAATGAAGCGGGCCAGGTGCCATGCGATCTGCGGATCGGTCGGCCGATAGTCGGCCGCCGCCGGCGCCACCGCCTGCGAGTGGCCGAGATTGTCGACCTGCACCACCCAGGGCACGACGGTCCCGCGCGCCGACTGGATGACGAGCGCGGCGGCAAAACCCGCCGAGAGGAACAGCGAGCCGAACGCCATATAGCGCCAGTTCTTCGCCTGCACGCGGGCCGAACCGATACGCTCGTCCCAGACCTGTGCGGCGCGCTGATACGGCGTCTCGGGTTGCGGCGTCTTGCCGTAATGTGTGGCGGGTCGTCTGAAGAGGTTCATGAGCGGTCACTTTCTGAGAGGTTGACGGAAGAGCCGGAGGCGTGGCTGTCGCCGGAGCGGACGGCATGGGCGGTCGCCTGAACGCCGTGGGCGACGCGCTGCGAGCGCTGCATCCGCTTTGCCCAATCGGGCTGTCCCTTGGCGGTCTGGGTATCGGCGGTATCGTTCCCGGCTCCGGCCGGGCCGCCGACAGTACCCATGGTCGAAGAGCCGCCGGTCGTGCCGAAGCCGCTCTTCACGCCATCGGAGAAGCTGGATTTGACGGCGGCCGAGGCGCGGCGCAGCGGCGACATGGCGGCGGAGCCTGCCGCGCGTCCGACGCCGCCCATGCCGGATGCGGCACCCGCCGCACCGGACTGGCCGAGCGAACCAAGGCTGAAGGCCGCGGATGCCGCACCGGCGGCTGTCGCACCGCCGCGCACGGCTGCGGCTCCACCTGACAGCATGGCGGCTCCACCGCGCGCAGCGAGCATCGCGCCGCCGCTCACGGCCATAGTTGCGCCGGCGGCGGCGAGACCCGTGCCAACGGCAGCGCCAGCGCCGAGCTGCGGGCCGCCGCTGACCAGGCCGGAAGCGATACCGGGGCCGAAGATGCCGAGGCCAAGGAGAGACAGGGCGGCGAGCACGACGGCCATGGCGTCGTCAATGCTCGGGGTCTGGCCGCCGAAGCCCTGCGTGAATTGCGAGAACAGGGTCGAGCCGATGCCGATGATGACGGCGAGCACCAGAACCTTGATGCCGCTGGAAATCACGTTGCCGAGCACCCGTTCGGCCATGAAGGCGGTCTTCCCGAAGAGGCCGAACGGGATCAGGACAAAGCCGGCGAGCGTCGTCAGCTTGAACTCGATCAGAGTGACGAAGAGCTGGATTGCGAGAATGAAGAAGGCGAGGATCACCAGCGCCCAGGCGAAGAGCAGGCAGGCGATCTGGATGAAGTTCTCGAAGAAGGCGATCCAGCCCATCAGGTCGGAGATGGATTCGAGCAGTGGTCTCGCCGCGTCGAGTCCGGTCTGCGCGACCTTGCCGGGCCGCATCAGGTCTGCGGCCGAAAAGCCTGTTCCGCTCCCTTTGAGCCCCAATCCCGCGAAGCTCTCGAAGACGATCTTGGCCAGGTTGTTCCAGTTGCCGATGAGATAGGCGAAGACGCCGACGAACAGCGTCTTCTTCACGAGGCGCGCGATGATGTCGTCATCAGCGCCCCAGGACCAGAACAACGCGGCGAGCGTCACATCGATGACGATGAGCGTCGTGGCAATGAAGGCAACTTCACCGCCAAGCAGGCCGAAGCCGCTGTCGATGTAGCGGGTGAAGACCCCGAGGAAATTGTCGATGACCCCTGCGCCGCCCATGAATCAATGCCCCTCGGTCTGAAGGGGCGAGGACGGCGCGGGCGAGCGGCCGAGAAAGCGGTCGCGCGTTTCGGCCCAGACGCGCAGGCAGTCGGTGTCGTGCGCGGCCTGCTGGCCGAGCTTCTGGCACCGGCGCTGGCTTTCGCGCAGCGGATCACGGTCGGATTGGTGAAGGACGGTCGGCGAAGATGCCGGCGCGTCCTCCTTGCGGTTCAGCTCGATCGCCGTGGCCGTGACGGCGACAGCGACGAACACGATAGCGCCGAGGCGGGCCAGCATCTTGCCGTCCATGGGAATGCTCCTTCTGGCGGTTACTTGCCGCTGTTGAACATCTGCGCGTTGCCGGGCTGGTAGCCCGAGCCCGGCGTCAGGAAGCGGCGGCGCTGTTCGCGGCCCTGTTCGGCGGCGGCGGCGCGCTCCGCATCGGTCAAAGCGCTTGCCCGGCCATTGGCCGAGATCACCGCGACGAGATCGGAAAGCTGCTGCGACTGGAGGGCGAGGAGCTGGTTGCCTGCCTGCGTGGCCTGTAGTGCGCCGGTCGCGCCCTGGCTCTGGCCGATCAGCGCAGACATCTGCGCGCGGTTGCTGTCGATATTGCCGACAGCACCGGCCTGCACGCGCATGGCGTCCTGCAAGCCGCCGACCGTGTTCTGCCAGCGCGAGCGCGCATTGGCGACGAGCTGCTGATCGGTGGCTGACATGGAGACGTTGCCGTACTGGCTCTGGAACGCCTGATCGATCTTCTGGACGTCGAAGGCGATGTTCTGTGCTTGCTGCAAAAGCGCTTGAGTCTTCTGGACGGACTGCTGAATCTGCTGGAGCGCCGAGAACGGCAGGCTGGCGAGGTTCTTCGCCTGATTGATGAGCATCTGCGCTTCGTTCTGAAGCGAGGTGATCTGGTGCGTGATCTGCTCCAGCGAGCGCGCCGCCGTCAGGACGTTTTGCGCGTAATTCGTCGGGTCATAGACGATGCGGCCGAAGCCGAAGGCATGGGCCGGCTGCGTCGCCAGCATCGGCGAAACGGCCAGCATGGTCGCGGCGAGGATCGCGGCGCGCGAGGGGATGGAACGGGTTTTCATGGCATGGTCTCCTTTGCTGCGGTGGGAAAAGTCGGAATGAGGTCGGCCGCCCATTCGGCGCCGCGGGCAGCGAGCCACGCGGCGAGGAAGCCTTCGCGGCCGTGTTCGGCGACGAGGTTGGCGATCAGGGTCTGGTCGGATTTGGAGGATGCGGCGCAGAGCGCGAGGCCGACTTCGGACAGGCCCAGTTCGAACAGGCGATTGCCGCGCCGTGACTGGCAGTAGTAGTCGCGCTTCGGCGTTGCCCGCGCCAGGATCTCGATCTGGCGATCGTTGAGGCCGAAGCGGCGGTAGATGGCCGTGATCTGCGGCTCGATCGCGCGCTCGTTCGGCAGCAAGAGCCGCGTCGGGCAACTCTCGATGATCGCCGGTGCGATATTGCTGCCGTCGATGTCGCTAAGCGACTGCGTGGCGAAGATGACGGATGCGTTCTTCTTGCGCAGTGTCTTCAGCCATTCGCGGAGCTGGCCGGCGAAACCCTCGTCGTCCAGCGCAAGCCAGCCTTCGTCGATGATGAGCAGCGTCGGGCGACCGTCGAGCCGGTCGCCGATGCGATGGAACAGGTAGGACAGGACGCCCGGAGCCGCGCCCGTTCCGACAAGCCCTTCGATCTCGAACGCCTGCACAGCGGCGTGGCCGAGCTGTTCGGCCTCGGCATCGAGCAACCGGCCATATGCCCCGCCGACGCAGTAGGGTCGAAGCGCCTGCTTCAAGTCGTTCGACTGGAGCAGGACGCTGAGGCCGGTGATGGTGCGTTCCTCGACCGGCGCGGAAGCGAGCGAGGTCAGCGCCGTCCAGATATGCTCCTTGGCTTCCGGCGTGATCGTGATGCCCTCGCGCATCAGGATCGCGACGATCCAGTCCGCCGCCCAGGCACGTTCATAGGTGTCGTGGATGCGAGCGAGCGGCTGAAGCGAGACGGAGGCGTCGGAGCCTTCGGTCAGTCCGCCGCCGAGATCGTGCCAGTCGCCGCCCATCGCGAGCGCGGCGGCGCGGATCGAACCGCCGAAGTCGAAGGCGAAGACCTGGGCTTGCTCGTAGCGCCGGAACTGAAGCGCCATCAGCGCGAGCAGCACGGACTTGCCCGCGCCGGTCGGGCCGACGACCAGCGTATGGCCGACGTCGCCGACATGAAGGGATAACCGGAACGGGGTCGAGCCTTCGGTCTTGCCATAGAGCAAGGGGCGCGCACCGAAATGCTCGTCCCGTTCCGGCCCCGCCCACACGGCAGAGAGGGGGATCATGTGGGCGAGATTAAGCGTCGAGACCGGCGGCTGGCAGACATTGGCGTAGGCATGTCCGGGCAACGAGCCGAGCCAGGCATCGACGGCATTGACGGTTTCGATCATGGCCGTGAAATCGCGGCCCTGAATGACCTTCTCGACGAGGCGCAGCTTCTCGTCGGCAAGACGCGCATCGGCGTCCCAGACAGTGATGGTCGCGGTGACATAGGCCATGCCGGCGACATCCTGACCGAGTTCCTGCAAGGCCATGTCGGCATCGGCCGCCTTGTTCGCGGCGTCCGTATCGACCAGCGCCGACGCCTCGTTGGTCATCACCTCTTTGAGGATCGCGGCAATGCTCTTCCGCTTCGCGAACCATTGACGCCTGATCTTGGTCAGCAGCCTGGTCGCGTCGGTCTTGTCGAGCAGGATCGCGCGAGTGCTCCACCTGTAGGGAAAAGCCAGACGATTCAGGTCGTCCAACAGGCCGGGCGTGGTCGCGGTCGGAAAGCCGATGATGGTGAGGATGCGCAGATGATCGCCGCCGAGGCGTGGCTCCAGCCCGCCGGTCAGCGGCTGATCGGCGAGCAGCGCATCGAGATAAACTGGCGTTTCCGGCACGCAGACGCGATGCCGGTTGGTCGAGACGGTCGAATGCAGGTAGGTCAGCGTCTCGCCGTCATCGAGCCAGTCGCATTCGGGCATGAAGCCGTCGAGCAGCGCCAGCACGCGGTCGGTGCGATCGGTAAAGGCGCGCAGGATCTCATGCGGATCGGCGCCTGAGCGCTCGCGGCCCTCGTAAAGCCAGGTCTCGGCGCGGGCCGCTTCTTCGGCCGGCGGCAGATAGAGGAAGGTCAGATAGTAGGCGGAGACGAAGTGAACGCCTTCTTCCTCGAAATCGGTGTTGATTGCCGTTGAGATCTGACCCGGTATTTTCACCGAGAATTGACCCGCCTCATGGATATGATTTGGGTTTGGTCAGATGGTCAAGTCGGTGCTTTCTCCTTTTTGGTTTTTGTGGCCTGGGCCGAACTGTTCCTGAACCGGAAGCTGTCGTTTCCGGTTTCGAGGATATGGCAGTGATGGGTGAGCCGATCGAGCAGCGCGGTTGTCATCTTGGCGTCTCCAAACACGCTGGCCCACTCGGCAAAGCTGAGATTGGTGGTGATGATGACGCTGGTGCGCTCATAGAGTTTGCTCAGCAGGTGGAAGAGCAATGCCCCTCCTGATGCGCTGAAGGGC
>NZ_FNCS01000050.1 GCF_900100665.1 Pelagibacterium luteolum | reverse complement strand
CCGCGGTGCCAGGGCGCTGCAGCACGCGCCTGGCTGGAAGCCCAGCAGGCCAACCTGCTGCCGGTGGGTTACTTCCACGTCGTGTTCACGCTGCCCGCCGAGATTGCCGACATTGCCTTCCACAACAAGGCGCTGGTCTACGACCTGCTGTTCAAGGCAGCATCGCAGACCATGTTGACGATCGCTGCCGACCCAAAGCACCTGGGCGTCCGCATTGGTATCACCGCCGTGCTGCACACATGGGGTTCAGCCATGACCCACCATCCGCACATCCACATGATCGTGCCCGGTGGCGGCCTCACACCGGCCGGACGATGGATATCGTCGCGGCCGGCCTTCCTGCTGCCGGTGCGGGTGCTGGGCGCTCTGTTCAAGCGCCTGTTCCTGACCCGGCTGCTCGAACTGCATGGCGCTGGAAAGCTCGTCTTCTTCGGCAAGCTGGCGGGTCTTAGCGACCGGCGTGTCTTCCTGCGCCAGCTTGCGCCGGTCCGAAGGAAGCGTTGGGTTGTTTATGCCAAAGCGCCCTTCGCCGGACCCGAAGCCGTTCTCGCCTATCTCTCGCGCTACACCCACCGTGTGGCGATCTCGAACAGCCGCCTTATCGCCTTCGACCAGACCAGCGTTACCTTCCGCTACAAGAATTACCGCTGCTCCGGCGCCGATCGGCAACAGGTCATGACCATCGCCGCCAACGAGTTCATCCGACGCTTTCTGCTGCATGTTTTACCGCGCGGGTTTCATCGCATTCGGCATTACGGCCTGCTCGCCGGCAGCGCACGCAAGGCCAACATCGCTTGTGCCCGCGGGCTTCTGAACGCCACCCCGCCGCCTGATCAAACCACAGCCGAAGACCCGGCGGACGTTCGCCCACCATGCCCGTGCTGCGGCGGACGCATGATTGTCATCGAGATCTTCCAACGCTGGCGCCAGCCCCGGGGTCCGCCAAATACGATGGCAACGAACCGCGAGAATGCACCATGACCCGGCATGGCTCACTCAGCCATATGGCCTCTTCAAACCAGCGACGGCCAACGGGATGGC
>NZ_FNCS01000023.1 GCF_900100665.1 Pelagibacterium luteolum | reverse complement strand
GGAGGGAAATTCATCGTGCATCTACTGATCCTCTCAAAAACAAGGGGTCAGTTCTTCGTTTCGTTTGGGGGGCAGTTTCTCATTTCGCCCGACAAGAGGGGTGGGGACACGGATTTGCCATAGCTGTCGAGCACTGCGGCCACGTCTCTAAGCATGCTCGACAACGCGTGGGTTCCCTCAGCTTTAAGGCGAAGATCGGCTCTTTCAAAGATCGCGAAACAGATCTCGGTGGAGTCATGGCGCGACTGGTAGGCTAATCCATCCGGACGGTCTGAGTGATCCCAGAGGGCGTCTGACCAAAGGCCGCAAGGCTCATAGGGTCCGGTCGAAATCGAGTTGTCCGTCCCGACCGTCTGCAGTCCCGATCCATACAGGCGCACAATCCGCATAGGTCTGTCAGAGACAAGCCCGAATACGGAGCGCCCAATGATATCGGTCATGGCCACCGTGAGACGTTGCGGACTGCGCACGAGGGTTTCGGCCAGGGCGCTGCGAAGGGTGAGACCGGCATAGAGGACTCCGAACCGTCCGCTGGCGCTGTCAAAGCGGTTCGTGGGCGGCACGTTGGAGCCGGGGCCGAAGAAGATCGGGGCGAGCGACGAACGGTGGACACGGTGCAACACTTGTCCGGCCTGAATCTCGTCGATCGGCAGCGATATGTCAGCGAGCCATTCGGGAGGAGGAGGCGCCAGACCGGAGGGACCGCGGGGTGCGGTCCGCTTCCTCGGCGTCATGCAAACCCGTCCTGCGCCTCACTGCGCAGGAGGCGCAGGACCGCGGCCCGATCGCCGGACTTCAGCGTCTCAAGGGCCGATCGTCCTCCAAGCGCCGAGTCGGGCGCGAGCAGGAAATCGAGCGCCACCCACGGCCCAGCCGAAGCGTACGCTCGAATGACATCCGAGATACCGGCGACGACGTCCGTCTCTTCGAATTGACAGGCGGGATAACGCCAGTCGCTCCCCTCGCGAACAGCAAGCAACGCTCCGGCTCGCCGGCGCTTGTCGACCGCCTGGCGCGAGATGCCGAGCAGCCGACCCGTATCCTCTGCCGACAAAGTGCCGCCGGCGCGCTCAAGCAGGAGCTTGCGGTGTTCGACGTTCCTCGCCAAGGCAGGGACCAGCGGGTCGAGCTCGATGACGGCTGGACCGACAACCTCGGACCGGCTGAGGAGCCATGCAAGCGAACCCGCATCGGTTGGCGCAGCCAAAGCGTCGGACAGTGTCTTCGGCGACGCGGTGGCCGCCATGCGCTCAAGCGCAGATGTTGCGCGCCGAAGAAAGGCCGCCTGCAGGGAATCAGAACGAGTGCTGCTCGGGTTTGGCGCGGTGCGAACCATGATAACCTCGCTGGTTGTCTTAGGGATTATATAGATACGCTAGCGCCGCCGTCAACCACTGCTCGCTGCAGATGCCATGGTTCAGTGAGTCCGTTGGCGCGCGTTTTCAGAGAATTCCCCATGCGCGATACCGTCCCCTGCCCGTCATCTCCCGCACGCCAAGCTCAGTAATGAGGTTAAGCGCGCCGCGCGGCGTTACATTCACCTCCTTGGCGATCATCGTCGCAGACACGATCGGCCGCGACAGGATCAGATCAATCACACCTGGCAGACTGCTCGACGAACGCCTGGACCGCAGCCGTCGCTGCATTTGCTCCCGCGCCTGGGCAAGCCGAGAGATCTCCTTCATGCCGGCGTCGCCGGCGGCCGACATGGCGTCGAGAGCCGCCAGTAGACGCGTCGTCTTGCTCCGCGACCGTCGGCGTTCGCGTGGGATCGTCTTCAGCCCGACATTGATGCAAAACAGATGTGAGGCCACCTTGCGCCGGGATCGGAGCCAGGCGCCGACCACCAAAGGGCCGAGCCAGTGCTTGTTCTGGAGTGGTTCCAGGGTTTCCCACGCCTCCCAAAGAACTGCGGCCGCGAGCGTCGGTGGCATGTCTTCGACCTCACGACCGACCGCCTGCCATTGCTCGATCCTGCCGCGCTCATCCCATTCAGCATCGCGGACGACCAGATCTCCCACGATGACACTTTGGGGCCTCTCGGTATGAACGGCAGGAGCCCCTTCCAGAATGCGCCGGGAACGTTCGAGAACCGCATCGATCGCGGCGAATTCCGCGGACAATGCCTCCTCTCCTCTTAGAGAGTCGTTCCCACCGCCATCATCAACCGGGCCTCGGTCAAACTCGGCTGCCCCATCGGGCGCGCCTCTCAGGCCCAAAAGCGCTAAAAGGCCCGAGCCGCTGACAGCACAGGCGGGATCGGCATCCGCGATCCGTCGGCGGGCGCGCAGTATCGCATGCGATATGGTAAGCTCATGCGTCGGCGCCCGCACGTCCATGTGGGCGTCATGAAGGACGAGATCCTCGACGTGCACAAGCTCGCCCGAAATCCACATGCTTGCGGCCGCATCGAAGAAATGCGCCCTTTCGACAAAGCCTTTCCCCACAGGACTACGCCGCACCGCCTCGTCGAGGCGAGCGACCTGATCCTCCGCTCTGCCGATCGCCGGCAGGAGGGCTTGGAGGGGCAAATCTCCGATCTCATACCGCATTGTAATAACTTCACTTTGTTCTCCATGCGGAAGCTATCATAGTCTTCACTTCCGTCACAGCGGTACTTTTGCCACGCGCGCGTACAATAAGATGCGTCAGCGGCTTCCGGATTGAACAGATGCTCCTCGATCGTGGCTCAGATTGACGAGAAACGCCGATTTGCGGAGGTTTCAAGCTCGGCCGAGTGTCAGGAAGGCCTTCAAGAGACGTTTACAAACGATCGGTTATCCGTATCTTCTACGTTTGTAATTTCGTCTCCGATACGGTTCTCAGGCGCTCCAAATGGCCAAAACACCGCACAATCACTCCTCCCGTCGACCACAGGGCCGGCAACTCGGCTATGCGCGCGTCTCGACAGACGAGCAGGCTACAGAAGCCCAGGAGATGGAGTTGCGGTCCGCCGGATGTGAGACAATCGTCCGGGAGCACGGCTCCGGGGCCTCACGAGCCCGCCCTGCCCTTGCCAAGATTGTCCGCGAGATCGACGCTGGCGACACGCTTGTCGTCGTTCGGCTCGACCGTCTGGCGCGCTCGGTAAGCCATCTGCTCGATGTCATCGAGGACCTGACGGCAAAAGGTGCGCATTTCCGGTCGCTCAGCGACCCGATCGACACCACGACGCCGCAAGGCATGTTTTCCCTGCAGGTTCTTGGCGCCGTGGCCCAGCTGGAGCGGGCTCTCAACTCCGAGCGGACCAAGGCGGGCATCAAAGCCGCCAGGGCAAAAGGCCGGATGCCGGGCAATCCAGGGATCCGCGAACGTCGGCCGGACGCGCTGGCCAAAATGACGGCCGCGCAAAAGGCAGCCTATGGAGCGCGTCTCCAGTCATCCGCGAACCAGTGGCTTCCCATTGTGCGGCGCATGCGACCGGACCACACATGGGACGATATCTCCCGCGTTCTCAGGCAACGTGGCCTCGATTGGACTCCTGAGCGTTTACGGCGCGCGGTGAAGTGGATTGTCAGCGAGGGAATGGCCGACAAGTCGCTTCTGAGGAAGTCGCCGCCTCGGCCAGCTGAGGATCGTCTGATGACCCTGGTGGCGGGCATCCATTCCTCCAATCCGGAGCTGACCTTGCGCGAAATAGCCAACCAGCTCGAGCGCCTTCATGAGCGTACGCCCCGTGGCGGTACGAAATGGGCACCATCGTCCGTCAAGAACCTCATCGACAGGGCAAAGCGCAGCGGCTTGCTTGAGGCGGCCTGAACACGCAACCGAGGACTGATTTTGTGGCCCGTAAGAAGTACAATTTGCGGGGCTCGATCGTAGCCAGAATATCCCAAACAGTCCGCAAACTCCGGAGCGCGCAGCAGTGGAAGCCATGACCGTCAACAGCCGAGACGATTTCGCGCAATGGGCCATCGAGCGAACCAAGTCGATCCTGACCGACCAGGGTTCGGATCTCGCTTCCGCGGCGCGTAGCGGAGACGATGCCCGGATGGGCGAAGCTGCAAACGCCCTCGGCCAGGCGATCATCGATGCACTACTCGAAACCTTTGACGGTTTGATCGACGACGACAGAGACTGACCGAGTTGCCACCCGCGAAATTCAGATCGAACCGTCATCACGATCTGGGCTTGTTCAGCGACCGCAGAAGGGCTTCCGAGACCTCAAGCCGCCCTTCCCCGCCGCCGCTTGGCGGTTCGTGGCCAGCCTTCCCTGCCGATTTGTCGGCGTCCAGCTTGGCGCGCAGCAGCGCCATGATCATTGGCCAGGTCGAGAATTTGCCGTCCCTTGCCCTGTCGGTCAGGCTGCGTAGATAGCCGCCAGCGCTGTTGATCTGGTCTGATCGCTGGTAGATCGCAGCGAGCGTGATCGCCGCATGCTGTTCGCCCATGACCTCGCAGGCGTCTCGCCACGCGCTGGGGCTGATCGCCAGCATCGGCCGCGCCAGTTCCGCCGCGGCCAGAAAGTCGCGCCAGTGACGGATTTCGCCGCCTTGGGCCAATTCTCGCAGGTTCGGGCAGGCATCCAGCACAATGCCCAAAGGCAATTCCCGCTTCGGCAAGCTCCGTACGTTGTCGGTTTCCGCGGCGCTGCCGCCCGCTTCCTCTTCTTTTCCAGAGCCCTCTTTAGATTCAAATATGGAGTCTGGGTTTGAATTCTGTATGTGGCGACCAGAATGGGACTCATTGGCGTCCGAATTCTGTGTTTTTACAAATGATTCCAGTACCTCGAGTATCTCCGTGTAGAGGCCGTGGAGATCGCAGCAGATATCCTCGATGAGTTGCCTCGGCGCTGAGCGCGGTAACCGGCCGACGATGGCCTGATAGGTCTGGTGGACCCTGCCCCAATTGCCTGGAACGTTCTCCTCAATGCCGGTCTCGATTAGCTTGACGATATCGCGGCGCAGGAGCGTGAGACGCTCCTTGGCGATCCGAAAGGCGTTCTTTTCGGCCCGGACGGTGTCCGCCAGCTCCTTGAATTCCTCAGCCCGGGCAACGATCGGGGACAGGTCGAACCCATAGGCCTGTTCGACCTGTCCCCCCCTGCCCTTGCGGGCGAAGCGCTTGCCGTTCGGACTATCTCTGCGGATAATCAGCCCGCAGTCGACCAGGACGGCCAGGTGGCGCCGCAGCGTCGTCGCCGGCATTCCGTTTGCACGGGCCATGAGCTGCTCGTTCGACGGCCAGACAATCAGTTCGCCGTCGCCTGTGAGCTCCGTTTCCGGATGAAACGAGAGCAGGGCGTTGAGAATGGCGAGTGCGCGGTCCGTAGCGCCGATCAGCTCGCGCGCTTCCCGGATCGTCTGGAACACTTTCCATTTCTGGACCTGCGCCCCTTCCGGGACTGCCTTCGCCACGGCCTGACTTGCCATCATGCCAAGCGACATCGTTCGCCGCCCAAAGGGCGTCGTTGGGGTATGCGTCTGCATTGTCCTTCACCTATCGCTAGGCAAAAGAAACCTGCTCGCCGAATCGACGCTCAAACCGACCTGAATGGTCTTGACTATGATTCGCGGAAGTGGGATTCTCTCAGTCGCCAAACTTAAAGAGAAGGTCTTCCGGAATTGCCGTTTCGGGGCCTTTTTCTTTTGCGCTCAATCTCCGTTCGTGGTTGCTCGTTTTTCCCGACGGAAAGCCTCATACAACTCGCTGAGATTTTCCGAGAGGTAGTCACCGAACGCTGCTGCGTCGGTCCCCTTCGCCTTGAGGGCGATGGTGAATTTCTTGCCACTGGCCACCATCTCCGCGGCGACACGCCCATCAGACGGCGCCCAGCTGCGTTTGGATGGCGCCTGCGCGGCACGGCGGCGCGGCTTGGATGCCTTCAGCTTCGCGACGATCGCATCGAACCGCGCTTCGCTTGGCATCCCATGAAAATCGGAACTCGATGCCAGAGCCAAGGCAGTGTCGACATTGCCCGGCTTGTCGAGGAGGAGCTTGAGCTCATACCAGCGATCACGACCGACAGCCTTCGCGCGGCCGATCGCTTCGAGCAGATCCTTGGGCATCGAGGCGACAGAGAGCATCTTTGAAAGCGTCGGCCGATCGACACCGATCGCGGCGAGGGCCGTGGCGTTGTCCTCGTCGAATTTCCGCTGAACGATGTCGGCGGCAAACAGTGCTTTCTCGATGAAGGACGTGTTCGCTCGCGCGTTGTTTTCCTGTCCCTGGGCGATCACATGATCGCGCTCGGAGATATCCTTGATGACAGCGCGAAGCTTGAGGCCAAGCTCTTTTGCGGCGCGCCAGCGGAGGCGACCGAAGACCAGCATGTAGCGGCCGGGCCGCTGCGGGTGAGGGCGAAGGAGTGCCGGGGAGTTCTGGCCGGAACTGCGGATCGACTCCAACACCTGAGCGTAGTCGGCCTCGTAATCTTCCTGATCGACGTTGAGCCGGTCGTTGGCGAAAGATTGGTCCACCAGGTCGGGGTCAACCTCGACTATCGTCTCACCCTCGAGCAGCTTGCCTGCCTGGGCCGCCATTTCGTCGATCGAGCTTATGAGCGAGCGTGATGCCCCCTTGAAGGTGTAGTCTCGTGCAACTGGGCGCTCAGCGGGAGCGTCGCGGTTGTCCATGATGCTGGCAAAGGGATTTTTCCGCGCCATTGACTAGCACCCCCTTATGCGACTTATGCGCTTGAAACCGTGGGTTTTTTTGGCGGTTTTGACGGCAGTCAACATCATAACCGCCCCCATGCCTGGTGGATCAGTCCCTGAATCTCGAAGTTCACGGCATCCATGCTGTCGATCGCCCGATCATAGGTATCGCGATTGAAGTTCGATCGCTCGACCTCATAGAGCGTCTGCTTGGTGAGGCCGGCGTCAGAAATCGCTGTGGATTTGAGCATCGGGTTCTTCAGGATTTCCTCGGCAAGCATCGACTGCATGAAGCCGACCATCTGCGCCTGGGGAATGTCCGTGGGCTCGTATCGGGTGATGAGATAGCGCAGCCAGTCCAGCTGGACCGTCGCGCCAGCACTCTTGATGGACTTCATGATATTGCCCAGCATCAGCAGAAACTGACTCATGGACATCAGGTCCAGCATCTGCGGGTGGACGGTGATCAGAACCGAGGTGGCGGCCGACAGTGCCGACAGCGTCAGATAGCCAAGCTGCGGAGGGCAATCGACGACCACGACGTCGTAGCGCTCACTGACCGAATCCAATGCCCGGGCGACCCTCGTGAAGAACCGCTTTCCTTCCTGAGACGGAGACTGCATGGCAAGCGGCGTCTCGTACTCATATTCCTGCAGCTCTAGGTTCGCCGGGATGATATCGAGCAAGGGGAAGTTCGTCTTGCGGATGACATCTTCGGCCGGGGCGGGGTTGTCGTACCGGATCGCGTCGTAGAGCGAGGGGTTCTTGTCGAGCTCCGGCTGGAAGCCATGGAGGGCTGAAAGCGAAGCCTGCGGATCGAGATCCACCGTCAGGACCCTGTGACCGGTGAGCGCCAGATGCTGCGCGAGGTGCGCCGTGGTGGTGGTCTTTCCCGATCCACCCTTGAAGTTGACGACCGCAATGACCTGCAGCTTCTCGCCAGGTTTGCGGTAGGGCACATACTTCTTGGAATCCGATCGCCCGTGCTTATCGAGATAGTCCCGAAGCTCGGTCATCTGCTCGGCCGCGTAAAAGCGCCGCCCGCCGGCACCGACGAAAGGCTCAGGACCTTTCTTTTCAAGATGGAGGCGCTTCAGATTGTTCGGACTGATCCCAAGATAGTGGGCGACTTCGGCCATCGAGAACCGCCGAAGGGTCTTCTGCCCCTCGGTCGGAAACTTCTCGACGCGCAATTGGTCGAGCTTGCGCGAGATCTCGGCACCCTGGGCAAGGATCTTGTCGTCAAACTCAAAACTTGGGAGAAATGCCATCTCCGCTTTGTCCCCCGAACGAGAAAATAGCGCCATATTCGACCTTTCGGCCAATCTGGCGCCAGTATGAGCGATTCCCGTTCTCTGGCAAGCGATTTTGGGTTAACGAAACCTTACCGACATGCCCAGGTCCACTCCAATAAGATCACTCAGCGGAGCATCACAGTCTGGATCCGCGGCGTCGGCAATTACGCTTTCCATTGCGTTTTCAATCGCTTACTTACTCCGCGGTTGGCCATTCCGAGAGAACATTCAATGCCACGTGCCGCTGGCTTGATCCATGCAGAACCCTGAGAAGTTTCACAGTCGTGCATTGCGTCAAACTGGGTGAGTCGGCGCGACTGCCGCTCCATTGCGGCGACTCACTTTCACCCGAGAACATCTGACTCTTAGCCGGCTATACGGCGTCCACATTTGGCGGGGCTGCCGGAGCAGTTCTGGCAAGTGGTCGCCCTGAAATTCCACTCACTTGAAAGACGGTGAAGGCGGTTCCGGGACATTGACTTCGGCGTCGGTGAAGAGATTCGGAAACAGCCGTTCCCTGAAATCGAGGGGGAAGGCAATGCGCACCGGTGCCTTCGGAGTGTCCGATTTCAGAAACCCGCGCTCGACGAGATCCGACAGCGTGTTCCGGGCCGTGCGCTCGGATGTTTTCAGCACGAAATTGGCCTCGCCACGGGGCAACCTGCCGTGCCGCAATACGGCCGCCACCAGATCAGGTGCTCGTCTGTCGTCGACGACATCTTTTATTAGGGCGCGGTAGCGAGCATCGAGCCGTCCGAGGTCGAACATTGCAGTCGAGAACCGTACTTGGTCCAGCGCGACCGTAAGAAACCATTCGACGAAATCCTTGAGTGCCGATTCCGAAAGATTTCCTCGTCCATCACGATCGCCTTGTCTGGGACTGTCGGCGTGATCCATCATGCGCTTGTATTCGCCACGATCTTTCAGGCCACGAGCGAGGCCACGAGATATCGACCACAGGCCATTACCGCCAATACCAGCCTTGAGCGCCATGGCGTGAGACATCAGGCGACTGACGCGGCCGTTACCGTCTGGAAACGGGTGGATGTAGTTGAGGCGTTGATGAGCTGACGCAATCGCGATGATCCGCAGGCTCGCCTGCTTTTCGGCCATGGCAAACCGCTTCTGGAAATACTCCATAAAAGCCACCACCCTGTCAGAGGACGGTGGCTGATGACGGCCGACAGCGACATCATGTTCGGTGGACATCCTGAACACGCCGGGAACAATCTCAGCCTTGGCGCCATCAGGTTTGTCGATGAACCGGAACTCTTCGGGCATCTCGTCATAGAAGGCGCGATGAACCCACCGAATGAAATCGATCGAAGTCGGGCTCGGCAGCTCGCCGCGCAACCCGAGGCCGTCAATCATCCTCTGAACTTCAACATGGGCCTTCGCCTCCAGGGCGAGGGGACGACGTTGGGGATCTATCTCGGCGCCAGCCAGTGCGCTCTCGATATCTCGAGGTCGGGTGTTGTGGCCTTCGATCAAATTCGAATAGTACGAATTCATGACTCGTACGAGATCGGCCAATTCGTCAGCGGACTCAGGATGCAAGCCTCGGCCGAGTTCATCGGCGGCCTTCTGCAGCTCGATTGCAAGATCGGCCAGAACGGTCGGCACCGCGTCGTCAAAAAACAGCGGCTCGATCCGGGCAGGGGTTTCAAGCATTCTTTGCCGATCTCTATCGTGCCTCAATGGATTGCAATGTAAGGCATTAGAGACAACAAGTCAGCACAATTGCCGATATTAGTTGCCGATCTCCCTTGCCGATATCGGCAGCCGATCAAGACGCGAACCCGAACACGCCTCAAACGGCCCGCCGGGTAGGGTAGGGGCAGTAGGCGCCATCGCGGACAAGTCTCTTGCCGTCGCCAACCACAACTTACACGAGGTAGAGGCGGAACGGCCTTCTCGCGGTCGAACAAGATCAGATCAACTGTTGACGCACCGCAAGCGCCACGGCGTGAGTGACATTGGTGGCATCCAGCTTCCGCCGAGCATTTTGCAGGTGATACTCGACCGTCCGGACCTTGGTTCCGACGATTTGCGCGATTTCGGACATGCGTTTGCCTTTAGCCATCCAGCTCAGGCAGAGCCTCTCTCTAGGGCTTAGCTTGACGGCGACAGCAGGCATTGGCTCAAGCATCCAGCGCCGCGCATAGACATCCACGTGCGATGCAATCGAAGCGGCAAGGAAGGGGCATTCCACCAGGCAATTGTCACACCGGTTCGAGGACGCGAGAGTGAACAATACTGTCCTGCCGAATCCGGCCGACACCGGCACAGATATCCCCGATGCGATGCCATGATCCCCGGCTTCTCCAAGGAAGCGCACCTGGTCCGGCGACAATGCTCGTGCAAGGTCGCGTTCGGACCACGCAAAGCAGCGCTCAGAGCGGCGGGCTTCCTGCACGACGGGATCGATCGTCGCGTATTTCTTGTTGATATAGTGGCCTTGCCATGCGCGCGGGTACGTCGAAAACGTGTCGATCTCCGGTCCACAGACCGAGAGATAGGCGAACCAGTCAAATCCCAGTTGGCCGGCGAATTCCTTCACCGCGGCTTTGACCGGCGCCATCCCCTGGGCCGTTTCTAGTGCATCTCGCAACTGGTCGAAGGCTCTGCTCGGCAAGTGTCCCTCTCCGGGTGTTTCGTCCTCAATTCGGGTAGTCGCAATTTCGAGTTGCATGGCAATTCAGCCATAAGTGCGGCAACGGCGCCTCGGCGCTCCCCCTGTCTATCACGGCAACGACTTTGCGACCCCTGTGACTTTTCACAGCTGGTGGTGCGCCGCCGTACGGGATTCAAGAGACCCCAATTCAATGGGTTAAGGATTGGGGTCATGCGCGTCGTCGCCATTTGCCGCACGAGGGCAACCAGTAGTGAGCAACGTCTGCTCGAGCGCATGCACGAACTGCGCGCAAGGGTGTTCAAGGACAGCGCCAGCGCGTTGTAGGCGATAGAGAGGTTGCTGGCGTCCTGCAGTCGACCGTACTGCTCCAGCTGGTAGAGCATATTCTTCAATGCTCTCGTGGCCTCCCTGACGTAGCCGCTCCAAAGGAGATGACGCATCGACGACCTGCATTCCGCATGGCCGACAAGCGCGACCAGCATGGAGCCGCCGCCGAAGGCCGCCAGAGCCAGCGCGGTGTCCGCAGGGATGGTTGCCTGGCCGAGACGTCACTGTTTTCAGCGATGGAGACGTGGGGCTGCAAGGCATTGTGCTCAGCGCAACGCGGCAATCCGTAACCCACATTCTTGACTGGTTCCACCTATCGATGTGGCTTCGGCACATCGAACAGGCATGGGAAGGCCTCAGGCACGTCGGCGATCTGAACATCTACCGTCAGCGCCTACCTGATCGTGACGAGCTTGACCTCGGCCCCTTCGCCGGGCGCGAGCGAGAAGGATACCTCGTCCGAGCGCGTCTCCTGCGCCACCGTGACGCTTAAGACCAGCGGCGCCTACTCCGACATCAAGCGGATGATGTAGGTCGCCATGTCACATCCCGCTTGCCCTTCAGGTCTCAGCGGGTTCGTAACGTCAGGATCCTTCATCGTCGTTCCGCCCAACGGGACGCCTTAGTAGGATCTCGACGTGATACAGAGCCTGGAATGCTTCGCCCGCAAGCGCCTGCCGATGTACGACATAGAGGTCGCCTGGGTTATCCAGCCCCGCATCGAGTCCTTCACTGTTGTTGAGCTGGACGGCGGAAACGAGCCCACGGCCGCCAAGAGAATGATCCTTCGAACTCTTGAGGAATTCGACCCCGATGCGCCGGCTGCAAAGCCCGACTGATCGCAGGTCCGCAGATCAGTAAAGGAACGGCGGCGAGACATTTCTCTCGCCGCCTTCCTTGCAGATACAGCGCTGCCGTTCCTGCAATGTCAGCGATAGCTCGCGTAGACCTCGGTGGAACCATCCCGCCTGACCAGAAGGACGTCGCAGGGGTCTGCGTTGGCCATGTCGCCCATGCCCGGCGAGCCGTATGGCATGTCGGACACCGTCAGCCCGATCGCGTCCGGCCGCTCTTCGAGCAGGCGCTGGACCTCGCGGGCGGGAACATGCCCCTCGATCACGTAGCCTTCGATCTTTCCCGTATGGCACGAGGTCTGCCCGGGCTTCAGCCCGGTTGCCGCCTTCGCGGCCTTGAGGTCGGCCAGCGGCAGGTCGGTCTCGGTCACGGTGAAGCCCGCATCGCGCATGTGCTTGCCCCAGGAAAGGCCGCAGCCGCAACAAGGCCGACTTCAGCACCTCAATGGACCCTGCCGCCCAGGATGCCTGGCTGGATCAGCGCCACCGCCGTGAAGGCCAGAGCACGAGCGAAACTGTTGAACATCTAGCTGCGCCTCTATCGGTCGCGACGAACTACTGGACGCTCAGGCCGCACTCAGTGGTGAAGAGAAAACTTCTCAATCAATGAGGAGGCCCGTTACCAACGGCATCTGTCAAGGTTCGAGGCGGGCTCTTATTGCTGCGGCGCGGGTTCCGGTGTGCCGCCGAACCAGCCGGTGGCATAACCAGTCACGATCAACACCACGGCAATGGCGATTAAAGCATACCAGAGGTTCCTGCCCGAGAAATTCATCGTTGCCTCCTTCCCACCCGTCACAAGTCTTAGGAGATACCGGTCTACGCTTCAGCGCAGTGGATTACCCCAAAATTACAATAGCCCAAGCGCGGACTTTTGAGAAGTTGGTCAACGAATCCGTGACATCGAGTCACGGATGCGACGCGGGATCGAAAGGAAAGCGCGGGTCAATGCTCAAGCTCTCGAACGATCGTGTCCCGTAGCCGGGCAGCAGCGGGGCTCAGATCAGGCGCCTCGATCAGCGCCATTTCCGTGTCCTTCAGGTCGGGAAGCCCTAGAGCTTCATCATTGAGAATGGCGAGATCAGTTGGAACCATCTCCTTCGGCAATACGGTGATGCCGAGGCCCGCGCGAACGGCCGCGTGGGTGCCGGCCAGGGAGCCGCACGTATAGGCGACACGCCAAAGGCGCCCCATCGTGTCGAGCGAATCGGTCGCCCGTTTCCGGTAGACGCACGGCCGCGGCGAGACAATGAGCGGAAGTGGGCCCTCTGCCTCTGCGATCTGTCGGTCGGCGGCGACCCAGACCAGCGGTTCCCGCCACACGCGGATGCCGCCCATCGCGCCTGAGGGCTCCCGTTTGACCAGCGCGATGTCGAGACCGCCAGCCCGGAAGCGCTCGAATACCTCGAGCGTCAGCTCGCAGGTCACTTCCAGGGCAACCCAAGGATGGGCGCGCGCGAACTTGGCCAGCACGCTCGGCAGGTGGCTGGTCGCGAAGTCCTCTGGCGCCCCGAGGCGAACGACACCCGAAAGCTCGCGCTCGGTAAAGCGCCCGACCAGCTCGTCGTTTAGGCGCAAAAGGCGCCGGGCGTGGTCGAGCAAAAGCTCGCCTTCGCTTGTCAGCGACAGATGTCGGGGAGTCCGGTCGAGCAGCTTCACCCCGAGGCTGTCCTCCAAGCGCTTCATTTGCAGCGAGATGGCCGATTGGCCGCGCCGCAGCCGCTCGGCGGCCCGCGAGAACCCTCCGCATTCCACAACGGTCACGAAAGCGCGCAAGAGGTCGGGATGGATGTTCATGCATGTTACCAGGGATCTGGATGAAGATTGAGCATCGCAATCGTAGAGACGAGAACAATCAATTTCAACAATTCATCCTTGGTCCCTATCCTGCCGGCGTTCAGAGATGCGCCAGGAGGATCGATGATGAGCACTCGGCTGAAGTCGGAAGGCCTAACCGACTTGGAGAACCCTTCCGGGAAGCGTGGCGCCGTCCCGGTCACAGTCGCCTTCGGTGACGGTATCGGGCCGGAGATCATGAAAGCCAGTCTCAAGGTCCTGGTTCAGGCCGGGGCGGACATCGCCATCGAACCGATCGATATCGGAGAGCGCCTCTATCTTTCAGGCAACACCTCCGGGATCGGACCGGAAGCCTGGGATAGCCTGCGGCGCACCAGGGTCTTCTACAAGGCGCCGATCACGACGCCGCAGGGCGGCGGCTACAAGAGCCTCAATGTGACGGTGCGCAAGACGCTCGGCCTATTCGCCAACGTCCGGCCCTGCGTCGCCTATCCGCCCTTTATCGCGACCAAGCATCCCGGCATGGACGTGGTCATCATTCGCGAGAATGAGGAGGATCTGTACGCGGGCATCGAGCACCGGCAGACCGATGAAGTCTACCAGTGCCTGAAGCTGATCTCGCGGCCGGGGTGCGAGAAGATCGTCCGCTACGCCTTCGAATACGCGCGCGCGCACGGCCGCCGGAAGGTCACCTGCTTCACGAAGGACAACATCATGAAGCTGACCGACGGCCTGTTCCACAGGGTCTTTGACGAAATCGCCGCTGACTATCCCGACATCGAGAGCGAGCACTGGATCGTCGACATCGGCGCAGCGAAGCTGGCCGATACACCGCAGGCCTTCGACGTGATCGTGATGCCCAATCTCTATGGCGATGTTTTGAGCGATGTAGCCGCCCAGATCGCAGGCTCCGTCGGCCTCGCGCCGTCGGCCAATATCGGCCAACAATGCGCCATGTTTGAAGCGATCCACGGCAGCGCACCACGGCGAGCCGGCCAGGATGTGGCCAACCCGTCTGGCCTTCTCTTAGCCGGTGTCATGATGCTGGCGCATATCGGCCAGCCCGAGGTCGCCAGGCGCGTGCACAATGCCTGGCTCAAGACGATCGAGGACGGCATTCATACCTATGATGTTTTCAAGGAAGGCTTATCCAAGCAGAAGGTCGGCACAGCAGCCTTTGCCGAGGCCGTGATCGAGCGGCTTGACCAGACGCCGAAGACGTTGCGCAGTGTCGCGCACGGCGCTGCGTCAAAGCCTTTCGCCGTGCCGCAGGCCCGGCCAACGAAGCCGGCCAAGAAGGAATTGGTCGGGATCGACGTCTTCGTCCATGCAACCAAGCCCGTGGAGGAACTCGCCCGCGACATGCAGGCGGCGGCCAACGAATTGTTCGCGCTCACCATGATCACCAATCGTGGCGTCAAGGTCTGGCCGGATGGTCTGCCCGAGACCTTCTGCACCGACCACTGGCGCTGTCGGTATCTCGCGCGGCCGGGCAAGCAATTCAACAAAGCGATGATCGTGGAGCTGCTCAAGAATCTCACCTATACGGGCGTCGACTTCATCAAGACCGAGCATCTTTACAATTTTGATGGGGAGCCAGGTTTCTCACTTGGTCAAGGTCAATGAAGAATTCGCGCTGGGCTCAGGACCTGTTAATTGGCGGGCGAATGTGATTCAGAGTGGTTGCAGTTGATGTCGTCCTTGCGCGCTTGCTCGCGCTCCATGCCAAGCGGATCGATCTCTCGCTCGACCGCATGTGGCGCTTTCTTGCCCGGCTTGGCCATCCTGAGCGCCGCCTGCCGCCGGTGATTCATGTTGCCGGCACCAACGGCAAGGGTTCGACCGTTGCTTTTCTGCGTGCGATCCTGGAAGCGGCCGGGTTCGGCGTTCACGTCTACACCTCGCCCCACCTCGTGCGCTTCAACGAGCGCATCCGTCTTGCGCGACCGGGCGGCGGCGTGCTGGTGGGCGACGACGAATTGTCGGATGCACTCGCGACGTGCGAACGGCTGAACGCCGGCGATCCGATCACGTTCTTTGAAATCACCACGGCTGCGGCTCTTCTGCTGTTTGCGCGCCATCCCGCGGATGTGCTCCTGCTCGAGGTTGGCCTCGGCGGACGGCTCGACGCAACGAATGTGGTGGACCGCCCGCTTGCGACAGTCATCACTTCCATTTCGCATGACCATCAGGAGTTCCTTGGCGATACGATTGAACTGATCGCGACCGAGAAGGCAGGTATCCTCAAGCCTACTGTGCCGGCAATTATCGCGCCGCAGTCGCCGGCGGCGCTCGCGGTGATCCAGCGGCAGGCGGCGCGTCTCTGCGCGCCGCTGCGGATCGGTGGCAAGCACTGGAGAGCGACGCCTGATCGCGACCGCATGGTCTTTCGGGACGGCAACGGAATCATGGAACTGCCTGCGCCGCGTCTGGTTGGCCGTCATCAGCTCGATAACGCGGGCACAGCGATAGCAACATTGCGTTGCCTTCCTGCGCTGCAGATTCCGAACGCAGCCTTCGGGCAGGGGATCACGAGCGTCGAATGGCCCGCGCGCATGCAGCGTCTCGTCCGCGGTCGGATTGCTGTAATGGCGCCTCACGGCGCCGAACTATGGCTGGACGGCGGCCACAATCCGGACGGCGGCCGCGCGGTGGCGGGAGCGC
Source organism: Pelagibacterium luteolum (assembly GCF_900100665.1). Taxonomy (GTDB): domain Bacteria; phylum Pseudomonadota; class Alphaproteobacteria; order Rhizobiales; family Devosiaceae; genus Pelagibacterium; species Pelagibacterium luteolum. The sequence continues at coordinate 31,563 of NZ_FNCS01000023.1, read as the reverse complement.
TGGCCGATCTTGATAGGCGCGATGCGCGGCCGCTCATACTCGTCGTCGGCATGCTCGCGAACAAGGACTGCCAAGGCTTTCTCATGAACTTCGCCGGCCTCGCCAGCGCCGTTATCGCCGTTCCAGTTCAGCAAGACACCGCTTTGCCGCGCGAGGAGATCGCGCAAACGGCCCGTCGCGTCGGCATTCCGGCAGAGACCCACGACAGCATCGCTGAAGCGCTTGCCTCCATCCCCGCGCTTGGCCTCGATCCAGCTCCGCGAATCCTCATCACCGGCTCACTCTATTTAGCCGGAGAGGTGCTTGCCGCGAACGGCCTGCCATCGATTTGAGTGATCAGATAAGGCGCTTTTGCAAGGGACGCCTTAACCCAGCTTGGTTATGAACTCCCCGAGACCGCGAATTTCTCGGCAGACTTTCCAGCGGGAATGCCCATACAACATAATGCTCGATATGGATACGGAAATCGGTCGAAAGGGTCTTCGGCGTCGCACCTCCTGCAGAAATTGAGTCACAACTTCGACCTCTGGCAGCAGGCCACTCAACCGATACTGAAAGAAATACGAAAGATCTTAAAGGACTATCAACCCGACTTTACTACTTTACTACCTGATGGTTCTTGAGAATTGAGGTCGGATTTATCGTTATGAACGCTCCAGAGTTTCACGCCCCCGGCACTTTATCGCACCGCAAGATTCGCGGCGCGGCGCTTATCATTGCCGCCGCGGCTACGCTCATGCTGGCGTTCCAAGTCGTAGGACAGTGGACTCACGATAGCCCGTTCGCAGGGGTGATCTTTTGGGCAGAAGTCGCGGCTGAGATAACGGTCGTTGTCACAATCGCGATGGCCGCCCCGCTGGCACTTCGAGAGATGAGGGGACGCCGCCAACTGGCGACAACTGCGATCGAGGCGCGCAGGCAGGTCGAGATGCTCCTCAAGATGACCGACATGCTACAAAGCGCGATGTGCTATGCTGATGCGAATGCAGTGCTTCGGGCGACGGCAGGTCAACTGCTCCCCGGCTTCGGCGGAGCGCTTTACGTCTTCAACAACTCAGGTGACCGGCTCGACCTGTCGATAGCCTGGGATTGGCCAGAAGACAGCCAACCAGCCGACACCGTTTCCCCTTCGCATTGCTGGGCGCTAAAGCGGGGCAAGCCGCATGTGAACCAAGCCGGTCCCGGAGCGTTGCGCTGCGAGCATCACGATCAGAGCGTTGTAGTCTTTGAAATCCCGATGATGGCCCGGGCAGAGATCTATGGGCTGTTCAACGTGCAGGCGAGCGGCCCGGACGCGGAGGCACGCCTTTCTGGGGTCGCTCCGCTTGCGGGGGCCATCGCTGATGCAATGTCACTGGCGCTTTCCAACATCGCCCTTCGAGAAAAGCTTCGCACGCAAGCGCTGCGCGATCCGCTGACCGGCCTTTATAATCGCCGCTATATGGAGGATGTGCTCGAGCGCTATGCCAATCTGGCCAAGCGCAATGACAGCCCGCTCACCGCGATCATGATCGATCTCGACCATTTCAAGCGCCTCAACGACGAACATGGCCATGCGCTTGGCGACTCAGTCCTAAGCGGGGTCGCGGCGGCGATCGTCGGCGCTATCCGACCCTGCGATATCGCATGTCGATATGGCGGCGAGGAGTTGGTCGTGCTGCTGCCCGACTGTGCGTTGATCGAAGGGGTTGCGAAAGCTGAGATGATTCGCGCCCGGATTGAGAGCCTCTCAGAAAACTACGGTACGCGCATAACCGCATCTTTTGGAGTCGCGACGATTTCGGAGACTTCGGCAAAGGCAGGGGATCTCCTCGCCGATGCCGATGCCGCTCTCTATCGGGCCAAGCAGGAAGGTCGAAACCGTGTCGGCACCGCCCCGCCTCGCTCCAGCGGCGTCGTCGGCCTGAATCTGGCCGCTGCAGCGGAATAGCCGGTCCGTGCCCCTGGTCCGGCGGTAGGTAGAATGGTGCCATTCCAACATCGGGACAGTTGCCCCGAAAGCCGAGTGCATGCGATGCCGGTTGTGAAAGCCTTTGACGAAGCCGAACGCTTCGCGCCTGAGCATCAGGCTCTAGAAATGCTCGTCACGAATAACCTCGACGTCGGAAACCACCACGATCCCGGCGTAGTTTTCGAGAAGTGGCTGGGATTGTTCCACGATGCGGCGCACGATCTCCTCCGCGGCAACCACGATGATCATGACGTTGCGAAACACATCGGAGAGGTGAGCCTCGTCACGTATGCCGCGATTGCCTTTGCCAGAGACATTGGGCACGATGGTGTAGCCCTTGGCGCCTACCGCCTCGATCATCTCAATGATGGCGCGGGCGCGCGCCGCTTCCACGATGATCTCGATCCTCTTCTTCCGGTAGAGTTGCGTCACGGGACAGTCCTTTCGATCACAGTGCGACGAGCCATTGCGCGCCAGCGTAATAGAGCGGGATGCCGACAATCAAATTGAACGGAAAGGTGACGGCCAAAGACAAGGGAATGTAGATCGCCGGATTGGCCTGCGGCAGCGACAGGCGCATTGCCGCCGGAACCACGATATAGGAGGCGCTTGCGGCGAGTACGGCGACGAGCGTCATGCCGCCCAAAGACAGGCCGATGGCATGGGCTGCGAGCAGCCCGATCATGGCTCCGATCAGGGGCATGTAGAGGCCGAACGCCACCACCGGCCAGCCCACCGCTCTGAAGTCGTGCAGGCGGCGGCCGACAAGCAAGCCCATGTCGAGAAGGAAGACGGCAAGCACGGCCTTGAACGGATCGACAATTGCCGGCGCCATTACCGCCATGCCCTTGTCGCCTGTGATCCAGCCAATCGCGAAACTGCCGCCGAGCAGCACGACGCCGCCGCTCAGGAACACCTCGCGGGCGACCTCTCTCGAAAGGAAAGGCGCGCGCGACGCGGTCGGTCCGGCAGCGTTAGAGCGACGGGCAAGGAGAAGGCCGGTTACGATCGCCGGCGTCTCCATGAGGGCGAGCATCGCCACCACGTAACCTTCATACGGTATGGCTCGGTATCCGAGAAAGCCGGTCGCCGCAACGAAGGTTACGATGCTGACGGAACCGTAGTGCGCCGCTACGGCGGCTGCGTTTGGAATATCGAGCCGTGTGGCCGCGCGGAGTAAGGCATAGGCAAGGAGAGGCAGGCAAAAACTGAGCGCGAGCGCCAGGACCAAGGCGACTGCGACTGCGCCGGCAACGCCGTTCGAGGCGAGCTCGACGCCGCCCTTGAATCCGATCGCCAGCATCAGATAGAGCGACAAACCCTTGCTGATTGCCTCGGGGATGGCGAGATCGGATTTGAGCCAGCCGGCTGTGACGCCCAAGGCAAAGAACAGGACCATCGGTGACAGTAGGTTGCCGATGGCAAGCTGGAGCAGCGTATCCACAAGGAATTGTCCTGCTGTTATGAAAGCTAGGGTTGAGCGAGGAGATCGAAGTGATTAGTTGCGTCGGCGGCCTCCAATGACGTTCGTCAACGCTCCGGTAGAACTGTCCCACGACATGGGTTCACCGATCAGGCCCTGGAACACCTTTCGCAACTGCTCGGTCTGAAGCAGAATAGAATTGCTGTCGTCATCCGCATCGAAGACGGGATGAAACTGGCCTGCGCTTGGGTGTTGGCGTGATGGCTGCTGCTTGATCAGGGCTGATACCAGTGTTTCGCGGAGAGTGATGGGGTCAGACGATGCTCCTCCATGGTCGGCATCGAGCCAGCACAGACACCATATTCCACTCACGCCGACGCTTTCGCGAATCTGGAAGTGGCACAGGCGAGACGCCAAGCCGAAGCCGCATATTTCAGGCGGCGCGTCCACCATCACGGGATCTATCCATATTCCGACCAATCTCCGGTCCTGTTGTGCACGCACTGTCGGGAGCCGCGCGCGCTGAAATGCCAGAAACTCCCCAGCCTCCCGGCAAGTGCGGGGAACATCGTCTCTGGACCGCACTAGGAGTAAAAGGCAGTTGGCTAATTGTGACACTGGCAGCACCCCTTCATTAGCCCCAGCCGGGCGAGCTCGTACGCGTCCTGCGCCCCCAAGTTGCCGCATCCCCGCCTGAACGCGGGGTGCCAGCACACAATCAGCCCGCATCCGCTATGGATGCGAACGCTGTATCACGATATAAGAGACGCGACACTCATTTCGTATTTCCATATAGGAGGTCTCGTTCATGCTGGCAACAGCAAGGTCCCAATCTGACGCATCACCATCCGCCAGCTGGACGTTTCTGACCAACCACGCCCACGTGCTGCTATGCTTGGTCGAGAACCCAGAGGCGAGAATGCGCGAGGTTGCCGTTCGGGTCGGGATCACGGAGCGCGCCGTGCAGCGCATCGTCGCCGAACTGGAGGAGGCAGGCTATCTCAGCCGCATGCGTGAAGGGCGCGCCAATCGCTACATCGTCCATGAGGACTTGTTCCTCAGGCATCCTGTCGAAAGTCATTGCACGATCGCCGAACTAATTGAGATGGTGATTGGAACGCGAAGGCGCGCCGAACCCTCCCGCAAAGGCGTTCGCCGCGCCTGACGGCATCTATCTTTGTCTTCGTGGTTGACGATAGCAGCGAGCGGACCCGCTTAAGACTTGGCTGGCGCTTTGTCGTCGACGAACAGGTCCGTCTTCGCTGCTTCGCTGATCGCCACGACGGCAGGATGAGTCAATTTGCGCTCAACCGAGATGGCATAATACCTCGCTGCGACGCTGTCGGCACGGCCAATGATCTCGGCTGCGTACTGTTCGCGGATTTCGTCGGCCAATATTGCCGGTGCAGGGAAAATGCCTGCGCCCGCCTTGCCGAAGGCCTTCATCAGCGCGGTGTCGTCGAATTCGCCGACAATGCGCGGCTCGATCTGATGTTCGCTGAACCACCGCGTGAGCGCCCCCCGTATTGTTGCGCCGTCGCTTGGGATCAGCATGGGTGCGCCGTCCAGAGATCGCGGAAAGCCCTCCTGGTAGCGTTCGGCAAGTCCGGGCACGGCATAGAAGGCGACAGGTGTGCGCCCGAGAGAGTGGCTGTAGCCTTTCACCCCCAGTTCGGAGGGTAGCGGCCGGTCGGCGATCACGAGATCCACCTTGTGAATGGCGAGTTCCGCGAACAGCCGGTCCAGCTTGTCTTCCCGGCAGATCAACCGCACACGCCCCGCACTGGTCAGTGCCGGAGCCAGCAGGTGATAGGCCATCGACTTGGGAACGACATCGGCCACCCCCACCCGGAACAGCATGTCGCTGCGGCCGGGGCGGTTGCGCACCGTTTCTTCCAGTTCTCTGCCGATCTGGAAGATCTCGTCGGCGTAGGAAAGGGTCAACTGCCCCGCCGCAGTCAATTCCAGCCGCCTCCCGGCGCGGCGGAACAGCTCGGTTCCGAGCGCTTCCTCCAGCGTGCCGATCTGGGCGCTGATGGTCTGCGGCGCCAGATGCAGCTGCTCGGCGGCGCGCGCAATGCTGCCGGCCTTCGCGACCCGCCAGAAATAGTGCAGCTGCTTGTAATTCAACACGGCCGGCCAATCCAATCAGCAGTTTTTTTCGACTGAAACACACCGGATTATCTGCTTTTTCTGATGATCGATCAAGCCTAATACTGCGCGAACTCGGCTGGTGGATGGAGGAATGATGAGAATCGCGATTCAAGTGCGTAACGCGGACCTCACAGAGGAGCTGCGTGAGCATGTGGAATATCGGCTGGCATTCGCACTGTCGCAATTTCCAGAGCACATTCGCGGCGTTGCGGTAGTCTTGTCCGATATCAACGGACCGAAGGGCGGCATAGACAAGCGCTGCAGTCTGCGCGTTCGGCTGAACGGGCGGTCAGATATCGTCATCGAGGAGACAGAGGCGGACTTTCATGTCGCGGTGAATCGCGCCGCGGATCGGGCCAAGCGATCTCTGGGGCGCCGCCTGCGGCGACCTTACCCGTTGCGGAGTTGCCATCACGCGCGAGGAAGTACGCCGCAAGCTCTGTGAGTTCCGTCGTCAGGCGATCGTGCAGACCCGCGAGACCGACTGAATGACCCGGAAGAGACGACTGGCGAAGGCAAATCGCTCGGCACGTATAGATGACGCGCCATCGCGTGCGAACTGCACGTGCCGTAGCACTGAATCGCCGCTGCGCTGCTGCCGCGGCGCAGCGCTGTGAATGCATGTCTGCAAAAGGCACGAGCCGACCGGTCCATCACAGGAGAACAGAATGATCGACGTGAACAAGCTGCTGAACACCGTGCTGGCGGGTGACCCGGCATCACGGCAAGGCAACGCGGAAGTCGGACTGCCGGTCGACCGCAGTAGACGCGCGGGCCTCGGCGATTACCTCTCCAGCAATGTGGGCGCACTCGGAACTGGCGCGCTCGCGGGTGGTTTGGCGGGCACGCTCCTGACCTCCAAGCACGCGCGGAAGCTCGGCGGCAGCGTTTTGCAGATCGGGGCTGTCGCCCTGCTCGGAGGGCTCGCCTATAAGGCCTACAGCAACTATCGCGACGGCAAGCCGCTCGTTCCGCAAACCATCCGCGATGCGCTTGGCGGCCTCTCGCCGCAGCAGGCCGGTGCGGCACAACCGGCTTCGGGCGGTCTGTTGTCGCCACCAAGTGCTCTGCCGGCAGACAGCAGCGCCACCCTCCTGTTGCGTGCGATGATCGCGTCGGCCATGGCCGATGGTCGCCTTGACGAGACCGAGCGTTCCCGTTTGATCGAGCGCGTCGAAGCGAGCGCTCTCCCGGGCGAGGAGCGGCATTTTCTCGAGTCTCTGATCGCCCATCCGGATACGCCGGAGCAACTCGCCGCCGCTGCGAATTCTCCTGAGGAGGCCGCGCAGGTGTACCTGGCAGCCTTCATCGCAATTGATGCCGATACTCCCGCCGAAGCGGCTTGGCTCGACGATTTGGCCAACAAGCTCGGCCTCGATCCGCTTTTGCGCAGGAACATCGAGGCCGCCGGCCGCGGTACCGCGTGATCTTGTAGGACGCGCGATCGGAGAGCCAATGACGCTGAATGCGATCCAACGTTCGAGCTTGAAACGTCCTGCTGCGGGCCGCACCCGTGAGGCAGACCGGAAGGTGTCTGCGAAGCGCCTCCTGTCCAGGATCGTTCGCATCCGAGCTGCCGTCATTCGGGAGAGCCAAGCCATTGTGGAGGACTGGACCCCCAACGTGGCTCGGCCGAGTTTTCTGCCTGGAGCCATCAATCTCGCGCAGTATCTAGCGTTTCGTCGCCATGATTTAAGCGGTCTACAACATCAGCTCTCGGCGCTTGGACTGACTTCGCTCGGGCGGAGTGAGGGCCGCGTCATGGCGACCCTTGACGCCGTCTGCGCGAGGCTGACCGAAATCGCCGGCGAGCCCGCCGTGTCCCATCCCGTCCCCTTAGCCTTCCGGAACGGAAAGCGGATTTTGAGGCGAGAGCAGGCCAGGATTTTCGGGAGCGATCCGCACGGGCCCGGCACGCGGATCATGGTCACGTTGCCGACCAGAGCCAGTGAAGATCGCGCCCTGGTGGCTGACATCATTCGGGCCGGCGCCGATTGCCTGCGCATCAACTGCGCGCATGGGGGACCCGAGACCTGGGCGGCCATGATCGAGAACAGCCGCGCCGCGGCGGCTGAGCAAGGCAGGACCTGTCCAATCCTCATGGATATCGCCGGCCCGAAATGCCGGATCGCCGAAGTCTGCGCGCCGAAGAAGACGCGGCTCCACCGCGGCGACCTTCTCATGTTGGCCGGTCGAATGCCCGCTCAGCTAAAGGCTGGCGATATCGTCATCCGTGTGACGTTCCCTGCCGTACTTGATCAGCTTGAAGTCGGAGCACGGGTCTTCATCGACGATGGCCGCATTGGAGCGCGTGTCGAAAGGATTGAGCCTGACGGCGCGATGCTTCGCGTGGAGCAGGCGCGCGGCAAAGGGGAGAAGCTCAGACGCAAAAAGGGACTGAACTTCCCGGATACGGCGCTCGATCTTCCGCCTCTGACCGAGAAGGATATCCACGATCTCGATTTCGTTGCTGAGAATGCCGACCTCGTCGGGTTCTCGTTCGTTCAGCGTCCGTCGGACATCACGCTTATTCAGAGGGAATTGGCAGCACGACGCGGCGGACGTCCCGTGCAGCCTCTCGTGATCAAGATCGAAACCGCGCTCGCCGTCAGGAACCTTCCCGAGCTGATCGTGCATGGCGCCGGGCAACAGCCACTGGCGGTCATGATCGCGCGAGGCGATCTCGCGGTCGAAAGTGGCTTCGAGAACATCGGCGAAGTCCAAGAGCATATTCTCTGGCTTTGCGAGGCGGCCCATGTGCCGGTCATCTGGGCGACCCAGGTGTTGGCCGGGATGGTCGAACAAGGAGCGCCCAGCCGAGCGGAAGTAACCGATGCGGCCATGGCGCAGCGCGCCGAATGCGTGATGCTCAACAAAGGACCTTTCATCGTCGAGGCAGTACGTTTTCTCGACAATGTGCTCCGCCGCATGGATCGCCATCAGTCGAAGAAGTCGGCCCGCCTCATGCCGCTGGAGCTCTGGATAGAACCGCAAGATGCGCGTCAGGCGCGCGAAGCGGAGCGAAGGTGACCCCGGTGAACGAGATGACCCTCCTTCGGCCTGACGACTGGCACGTGCACCTTCGGGATGGGGCCATGCTGCAGATGGCGCTGCCATGGACGGCGAGCACCTTCGGCCGCGCCATTATCATGCCCAATCTCGATCCGCCGATCACGACGGCTGCCCAAGCTGCGGCGTATCGCGATCGGATCCGGCGCGTCTTGCCCGACGGCTCCAGGTTCGTGCCGCTGATGACCTGCTTCCTCACCGATGAGACCGATCCAGTGGAGGTAGCTCGAGGCTTCGCCGAGGGAGTTATCACCGCGGTCAAGATGTATCCGGCGCGCAGCACGACCAATTCCGCCGCCGGTGTCACGAATGTCCGCCGGGTCTATCCGGTGTTGGAGCGGATGCAGGCCATCGGCATGCCGCTTCTGGTCCATGGCGAGGTGGCCGACGGCGAGGTCGACGTCTTCGACAGGGAGAAGGCGTTCATAGACCGGGTGCTTGTCCGGCTGCGGTCCGATTTCCCGGCGCTGCGGATCGTCCTGGAGCACATCACGACCGCCGAAGCCGTGGACTATGTGCAGGACGCCGAGGGGCCCATCGGAGCCACCATTACTGTTCATCATTTGATGATCAATCGCAACGCGATGTTCGCGGGCGGTATCCGGCCGCATATGTTCTGTTTGCCCGTGGCCAAGCGGGAGGGCCATCGCCTCGCATTAAGGAACGCCGCGACCTCCGGCAACCCCCGCTTCTTCCTCGGCACGGATTCGGCGCCGCACCTGGTCCGGGACAAGGAATCGGCCTGCGGCTGCGCCGGCATCTTTACGGCGCCGGTTGCGCTCGAATTGTACGCCCAGGTCTTTGATGAGGAAGGGGCGCTCGATCGGCTCGAAGCCTTCGCGTCGCTCAACGGCGCACGTTTTTACGGCCTGCCGCCCAATACCGAGACCGTCACGCTCGTGCAGTCAGCTTGGAAGCCGCCCGAAACCCAGCCGGTTGGAAGGGAGCAGGTGCGGGTGTTCTGCCCGGAAGGCGTGGTCCGTTGGCGCATTGCGCCGACGGATTGAAAGCAACGGATCCCTATTCACAAACCGAGGCCGACCCATGACACATAGCTTCGACAAATCCAGGCTGCCGAGTCGCCACACGACCGTTGGTCCCGAGCGCGCGCCGCATCGTTCGTTCCTCTACGCCATGGGGCTGACCGAAAAGGAGATTGCCCAGCCCTTTGTCGGCGTCGCCACCTGCTGGAACGAGGCGGCGCCGTGCAACATCGCGCTCAGCCGCCAGGCGCAGGCGGTCAAGCTGGGCGTCAAGGCGGCCGGCGGCACGCCGCGCGAGTTCACCACCATCACCGTGACCGACGGCATCGCCATGGGTCACCAGGGCATGAAGTCGTCGCTGGTGAGCCGGGAAGTGATCGCCGATTCGATCGAGCTCACCATGCGCGGCCATTGCTACGACGCGCTGGTTGGCCTTGCCGGCTGTGACAAGTCGCTGCCCGGCATGATGATGGCGATGGTCCGCCTCAACGTCCCGAGCGTGTTCCTTTACGGCGGAACAATCCTGCCCGGGCGCTTCCGCGGCAAGGACGTCACCGTGCAGGACGTCTACGAAGCGGTGGGCGGCTATCAGGCTGGCCAGATTTCCGCCGACGAGCTGCACGCGCTCGAATGTGTCGCTTGCCCTTCCGCAGGCTCCTGCGGCGGCCAGTTCACTGCCAATACCATGGCCTGCGTCTCCGAGGCGCTTGGGCTCGCACTGCCCGGCTCGGCCGGTACCCCGGCGCCCTACGAGAGCCGCGACGCCTTCGCGGAAGCGTCCGGCAAGGCCGTGATGAACCTGCTGGCGCGCGATCTCAGGCCGCGCGACATCGTCACCCGCAAGGCACTGGAGAACGCCGCTACCGTGGTGGCGGCTTCTGGCGGCTCGACCAATGCGGCGCTGCACTTGCCGGCGATCGCGCACGAGGCGGGCATCGACTTCGACCTGCATGCGGTCGCCGAGATCTTCAAGCGCACGCCCTACATCGCCGATCTCAAACCCGGTGGGCGCTACCTTGCCAAGGATCTGTTCGAGATCGGCGGCGTGTCGGTGCTGCTGAAGGCGCTGCTCGACGGCGGCTATCTGCACGGCGACTGCATCACGGTGACAGGCAAGATGATCGCCGAGAACCTGGCCGACGTGGCCTTCCCGACCGACCAGGACATCGTTCGCCCGATCTCCGACCCGATCACCACCACCGGCGGCGTGGCCGGTCTGCGCGGCACGCTCGCCCCCGAGGGCGCGATCGTCAAGGTGGCTGGTATGACGAACCTCCAATTCCGCGGGCCGGCCCGGTGCTTCGACTCCGAGGAAGCGGCCTTCGACGCCGTCCAGAAGCGTAAATACCAGCCGGGGGAGGTCATCGTCATTCGCTATGAAGGGCCAAAAGGCGGGCCCGGCATGCGCGAGATGCTGGCGACCACGGCAGCCGTTTACGGCCAGGGCATGGGCGACAAGGTGGCGCTCGTCACCGATGGGCGCTTCTCCGGCGCCACGCGCGGCTTCTGCATTGGGCATGTCGATCCGGAAGCGGCCGTTGGCGGCCCGATCGCATTGCTGAAGGACGGTGACATCATCGCCATCGATGCCGAGGCGGGTACGCTTGACGTGGAGCTCTCGGCCGAAGAGCTGGAGGTTCGGCGCAAGGCGTGGCGACCGCATCGTCACGACTTCCAGTCAGGCGCGCTTTGGAAATTTGCGCAGACCGTGGGGCCCGCCTCGAAAGGCGCGGTCACCCACCCTGGGTCCGCCGCGGAGACGCACTGCTATGCCGACATTTGAAAGCCGGGCGAAGCTGAATGCCCCACGGCCATTCGCGGCTGCACGCACCGTGTCGTGGCGACCTGGCCGCGCGCCGCCTCTGCAAGTGACACTTGGAAGCTCAAGAAGCCGCCATCTTCTCGGCGGCCGCACAAGTCGAGAGACCATGCTGATATGACAGTCATCGAAGCTCCCAGCCGAGTTGATGAACGATTCTCGCACATACGCCGGCTCGAGGCCGAGTCCGTCGCGATTATCCGCGAGGTTGCCGCCTGTTTTCAGCGGCCCGTGCTGCTCTACTCGATCGGCAAGGACAGCTCGGTCCTGCTGCATCTGGCGCAAAAGGCATTCGCACCGGCACCGCCGCCGTTCCCGGTGCTGCATGTCGATACCGGATGGAAGTTCCGGGAAATGATCGCCCACCGCGACAGCACAGCCGCGCGCCTTGGGTTCGAACTCCTGGTTCACACGAACGAGGAAGCCGCGCGCGCTGGCATCACGCCGTTCACCGCCTCTTCGGCGGTCTACAACCATGCGATGAAGACCGAGGGACTGAAGCAAGCAATGGCGCGCTGGGGTTTCGATGCCGCGATCGGCGGCGCACGCCGCGACGAGGAGAAGTCGCGCGCCAAGGAGCGCATCTTCTCACACCGCAACCCAGCGCAGCGCTGGGAGCCAAAGACGCAGCGGCCGGAGTTCTGGCATGCTTGGAACACGCGCCTCGCCCCCGGCGAGTCGATGCGCGTGTTTCCGCTGTCAAATTGGACCGAGCGCGACGTCTGGGACTACATCTGGATCGAAGGCATCTCCCTCGTTCCCCTTTACTTCGCGAAACCTCGGCCCGTCGTTCGGCGCCAAGACACCTGGATCATGGTGGACGACGACCGCATGCCGCTCGAGGCGGGAGAGTCCCCCGAAAAGAGGTCGGTCCGATTCCGCTCGATCGGCTGCTACCCATACACCGGCGCAACCGAAAGCACCGCCGCCACGCTCGTCGACATCCTGCTCGAGATGCGCTCAACCCGTGCGAGCGAACGCCAGGGACGATTGATCGACCACGACCAGCCCGGCTCCATGGAGCGCAAGAAGCAGGAAGGATATTTCTGATGCGCGACACGCCCCATCAGATGCCGGAAGAGGAAAGCCCGGACGCCATCATCGCCCGCGTCATCGCCGCCGAGCAAGCCAAGTCGCAGCTTCGCCTGTTGACGTGCGGCAGCGTCGATGACGGCAAATCCACGCTGCTCGGACGAATCCTCTACGATGCCGACTGCGTCTACGAGGACCAGCTTGCGCGCCTGTTCAATGAGAGCAGAGGCCGCGTGCCGGAGGGCGACCTCGACTTCGCGCTGCTGCTCGACGGGCTCATGTCCGAGCGCGAGCAGGGCATCACCATCGACGTCGCCTGGCGCTTCTTCGAAACCGACAAGCGCAAGTTTGTCGTCGCCGACTGTCCGGGCCACGAGCAATACACGCGCAACATGGCCACCGGCGCATCGCAGGCGGATGCCGCCTTGCTGCTGATCGACGCGCGCAAGGGCGTCCTCACCCAGACGCGGCGTCATGCTCATATCCTCGCCTTGATGGGCATCCGCCACGTCGCCGTGGCGGTGAACAAGATGGACCTGGTGGGCTTCGAACCTGCTGCGTTCGAGCGTCATGCGGCCGAGATTGCCGCCCTCGCCGAAGCGCTCGGCTTCGCCGAAGCGGTTGCCATCCCGGTCTCGGCGCTCAAGGGCGACAATGTGCTGACCTGCTCGGCCGCAATGCCCTGGTTCGACGGCCCTACGATCATTGAATGGCTGGAGTCGGTCGACGTCGCCGCCGCCGTCGTGAGGGGACCGTTCCGCATGCCGGTGCAATGGGTCAGTCGCGCCGGTCAGGATTTTCGCGGCTACTGCGGACGGATCGTCGGCGGCCGGGTGCGGCCGGGAGACGAGTTGATGGTGACCCGCTCCGGCGCGCGTGCCGTCGTCGCTCGGATCATGCCGGAATATGATTTGGGCCAGGCCGTCGCCGGGCAGTCGGTCACGCTGGTGCTCGACCGCGACGTAGACGTAAGCCGTGGCGACGTGCTGGCTGCGGCCGATAGGCCGCCCGTCATCGCGGATCAGTTTCAGGCGCATCTGCTGTCGTTGGGCGAGATACCCATGATCCCCGGCCGCCAGTACCTGATGCGGCTCGGCACCGATGAGATCCCGGTGACCGTCACAGCACTGAAGCATCGGATCGACATCGACACGCGTGCGCACCTGGCTGCCCGCCAGCTCGCAATGAACGAACTCGCGATGGTCAATCTTGCGGCCGATCGCCCCGTGGCCTTCGACCCTTATGCCGAAAACCGCGACATGGGCGGCTTCGTGCTGATCGATCGTATCACCCATGCCACGCTTGGCGCCGGGATGATCGACTTCGCGCTGCGGCGTGCCGGCAATATCCCCTGGCAAGACTTCGATACTGCTCCCGATGCGCGTGCCGCAGCGCAGGGGCAGCGTCCGGCGATCCTGTGGTTCACCGGCCTGTCGGGGGCTGGCAAGTCGACGATTGCGAACATCGTCGACCGCAAGCTGATGGCCGCCGGCTTCCATCCATTTGTGCTGGACGGCGACAATGTCCGCCACGGGCTCAATCGCGATCTGGGCTTCACCGAGGCGGATCGGGTCGAGAACATCCGCCGCATGGCCGAGGTCGCAAAGCTGATGGCCGATGCCGGGCTGATCGTGCTGGTCTGCGTGATCTCGCCCTATGCCCGCGACCGCGCGCTCGCGCGTGAGATCGCCGGCTCCCATCCATTTCACGAGATCTTCGTCGACGCGCCGCTGCCGTTGGTGGAAGCCTGCGATCCCAAGGGACTCTATGCGAAGGCCAGGGCGGGAAAAATCACACATGTCCCCGGCATCGATGTGCCCTACGAGGCGCCGGAGGCGCCGGAATTGCGGCTCACCTCCCACGACGCGCCAGCCGAGGCGCTGGCCGATCGGGTTCTCCATCTCTTGCAACTCGGCCGGACCCTCAAAGTAACCGATAACTAGGGAGCCTTCGCCCAATGTACAGCACCGCGGACAGCCATTTCCGAATCGACGCGGGGTCGCGCCTCCATGCCGATCCCTGATCCCCGCGACACCCTCTCTCACGCGCTTCCCGATCAGGCCGGCGGCGACCAATTTCATCTGGCGGGCGCAAGGGCCGTGATCGCCACGATGCACGGCAAGGAGCGTGTGATCGCCCCGTTGCTCACCGAGGCGCTTGGCCTCGATTGCGTTGTGCCGGGGGCCTTCGATACCGACCGCTTCGGGACCTTCACCCGCGAGATCGAGCGGACCGGCACGCAGCTCGACGCCGCGCGTGCCAAGATCGCCGCGGCGTTCGAGCATGAACCGCACACCCGTGTGGCTATCGCAAGCGAGGGCAGCTTCGGGCCACACCCATGGATTCCGTTCGCCCCGCTCGGCCGCGAGCTCGTGCTGCTTGTCGACCGGCAGACTGGGCTTGAGATTACGGGCCACGATGCAACCATCGACACTCACTTCGCCCACCGTGTCGTCGACGGCCCCGCTGCGGCCTTCGCGTTCGCCGAACGGATGCAATTTCCCGAGCATGGCTTGATTGTGATGGGTTGCCGCGGCGACCAACCGGCACCGGACATTGCGCTATGGAAAGGAATTGTTGCTGCTGACGCTCTCGATCGTGCCGTCCGCGAAGCCGTAGCGCGCTGTGGCGCGGCCTTCATCGAGACCGATATGCGCGCCCATTTCAACCCGACCAGAATGCAGGCCATCGAGCGCGCCACCGTCGATCTCGTTCGCCGGTTTCGCAGCCGCTGCCCGGCTTGCGCCTATCCCGGCTTCGACGTCACCGAGCGCGTGCCTGGGCTACCTTGCGAATGGTGCGGCGAGCCGACCCAGGTGATTAAGGCGGAGGTCTTGAGCTGTGCGGCGTGCGGCCATCGCGTCGCACGGTCGGTTGCAGAACGTCCCACGGCCGATCCTGGACTGTGCAACCAGTGCAATCCTTGATCTCAGGATACCGTTCTGGCGACCCATCTTGCCGCGGTGCCAACGTCAGTGGCTCCCATGAACGCCTCGTGCGTGTCCCTCAACAGGGCCACTATCGGCCGCGCGAGGTAAGTACTCTCGTTCCATGGACAGAGGTCAGTTGCCAAACGGCATGGCCAAGGATTCAAAGTGGGCCTTATTGCTGTAGTAGCCTGACCCGCCTACCGTGGGCCAACTCGTTTTTGCGGGTGCGGTAACATATGGCGGGATATCCTTGGAAACCTCTCAGGCTTTATTGCTGCTCGAGGCCCTCGGCATCGGCCTTCTGATCGGGATCGAGCGCGAGCGGAATGCAGGCGAGCCCGGAGGCCCCGCCCCAGCAGGCGTGCGCACCTTCGCGCTCGCCTCGCTGACCGGCGCGCTGAGTCAGATTGCCGGGGGCTGGCCGATGCTCTCCGTCGCCCTCGCCGTCATCGGCGGCCTGCGCATGGTGACGCATCTGTCACAGCCAGATCGGCAGGCGGGCCTGACCACCAGCCTTGCGCTGCTGATCGTGGTCGTGCTGGGTGCGCTGTCGATCGACCACACCTTCCTCGCGGCGGCCTCAGGCGTTCTGGTCGCGGCGCTCTTGGCCGCGCGCACCGTGCTGCGCGAGTTCAGCCGCTCGGCACTCAACGATTTCGAGATCCGCGACGGGCTGATCCTGGGCGTCTCAGCGCTCTTGATCCTCCCGATCCTGCCGAACGAAGGCTTCGGTCCGGGCGGGGCGATCAACCCGCAGAACCTGTTCGTCATCATCATCCTTGTGATGGCGATCGGCGCGGTCAGCCACATCTGCACACGGGTCTTCGGTGACCGGCTGGGCCTACCATTGAGCGGTTTTCTGTCCGGGTTCGTTTCAAGCACCGCGACCGTCGTCGCCATGGCGAGGAAAGTGCAGGATCGACCGGTCGAAACCTACCCGGCCGCCGCCGGTGCGACATTCTCCTCGGTCTCCTCGCTCGTGCAGACAGGGATCGTGCTGCTGTTCCTGAGCCCCTTGATGTTTTCGCTTGCAGCCCCGGTCCTGCTGGTCCCGATGGTGGTTACGCTGCTCTTCGGGGTGACGCTTGCGCGTTTCGGATTGCGCGACGGGGGCGAGGGCCAGGGGCTCGAACTTCCCAGCCGTATCTTCAGCGTCCGGGAAGCCATCAACTTTGCCCTGATTGTGGCCACGGTGATCGTCGTTTCCGCCTTGTTGAACGACCGTTTCGGGAGCGAGGCCGTCCTCTTGTCAGCCGCGCTCGCGGGGCTCGTCAGCACCGGGTCCGCCGCGGTTGCGCTGGCCTCGCTGGTTGTGGCCGGGCAGTTGCCGGCGTCCGAGGCGGTCGTGCCGCTGGCAGCAGCGATCAGCGTGAATGCCGGTGTGCGGATCGTCCTGGCCCTGCGTGGAAGGGCGACGCCGTTCGGCTGGACGGTCGCCGGCGGCCTGCTGCTGACCGCCGCCGCTGTCTGGGCGGGGTGGTGGTTTGCAGCTGCCATCAGCAGCATGATCATGGCCTGAGCGTCGTGCCGCGTCGCGAACGTCAGAGGCTTCGATGAACGCCTCGTGCGTGTCCTTCAGGCCGTTGCCCAAACGGCATCCGCCAAGTTTCGAGGCGGACTCTTACTGCTGCGGTGCGGGTTGCGGTGAGCCGCCGAACCAGCTGGTGGCATAGCCAATCACGATCAACTCGGCTAAGGCAACCAGACCTAACCAGAGGTTCCTCCCGAGATATTCATCATTTCCTCCTCCCTGCCCGTCGAGAATTTGGATAAGTCCAGACGACGTTTCAACGCAGTGGAATGCCTCGGTTGCACAGTGGCCCAAGCGCGAAACTCTGGAGAAGTCGATCAATGAATCCATGACATCGAGTCACGGATGCGACGTGGAATCGAAAGGAAAGCGCGCGGGTCAATGTTCAAGCTCGCGAACGACTCTTAGCCGGGCCGCAGCGGGCTCAGGGCAGGGCCTCGATCAGCGCCATTTCCGTGTCAGTGCTCCTGCTGGGAGCGGTCGCCGGTTTGGTATTGCTCGCCGGAGGCGGGTAACTGCTGGTCGCATCCGCCATCAACCTTGCCGTGGGCCTCGACATTTCGGAAGCCGCTATCGGGCTCACAATCGTCGCTGTCAGGACCTCGCTGCCCGAACTCGCCACCAGCCTGCTCGCGGCGCGTCGGAGGGAGTCCGGCAAGCGCCAGGTCTATGTACGCCACATCGGCTACCGGCCGAGCTACCGCCCGACCTCCACACGCGGCGAAAAATTCTCGTAACCGCTCTTGAAAGGTGCTTTTGCGTCTTTATCTCTTCAGCCGTGATCCGGGCCCCTCTGGTGCGTAACCCGCACGATGTCGGTTCACCTCAGGGGCCGGCTTTTCTCGCTTCACTGGTAGTGGAGCAGGTCCCTTGTCAAACACGGCAAGAGGAGTTCCGCCATGACAAAATTCCACTCGAACGACGACGACATCTTTGCTCGCCGCCCGCTCGCCGAGCTGCGTGCCCGGCTTGATCGGCATACGCTTGCGGCCGAGGCCGATGTAGCGGGCCAGGAAGCCTTTATGGAAGCTGCCATTGCAGCGGCCATGATTATCGCCCATGCCGACGGCGAGGCGGACGATGCCGAGCGGCGCAGGATCGTGTCCCTATTTCGGACAAATCCGATGCTGCAGGGCTTTTCGACCGACGATGTTGCCCGCGAGATAGAAGCCCACACCCATGCCTTCGCTGCGGACCGGGATTCGGCTCTCGGCAGGGCGCGCGCCTACATCGTTACGGCAGACCTCACGAATCCGCAGTTTAGATCGCTGATCCAGATCTGCATGTCGGTACTGGAAGCTGACGGCATCCGTCACTCCTTCGAGGAAGAGGCGCTCGCAGAAGTCGCCTCGATGCGACCGTGGGGCTACCGGTAATCGACCGGCGGGAGTGATATAGATGGACTTCCTTTTCCTCGACTTCATGGGCAAGCCGGTCTGGACCTGACTTGCTTTCGTCGCGGGCGTCGGGCTGCTGCTCGCTTCGACCTGGGCGTGCTGCACCGCAAGAGTCATGCGATCGGCGTCGGGGAGTCCCTCGGCCTTTCGGCGTTCTACATTACCATTGGCCTTGGCTTCGGTGGCATTTTCTGGCTATGGCTCGGCTCGCAGGCCGGTATGGAATATCTGACCGGCTTCGTTGTCGAAAAGAGCCTCGCGATGGACAATATTTTCGTCATCGCCATGATCTTTTCCTACTTCGCCATCCCCCCCGCCTATCAGCATCGCGTTCTGGTGTACGGCATTCTCGGTGTCGTGATCCTGCGCGCCATCATGATCGCCGCCGGCTCGGCAATCATCACCGAATTCTCGTGGGTCCTCTACCTCTTCGCGGCCTTCCTCGTTGTGACCGGCATCAAGATGCTGTTCACGGACGACAAGAAGCACGACATGCCAAAAAGTGCTGCGGTGCAATTCATGAGCAAGCACCTGAACATGATCAAAGGAGCTGCACGGAGAGAAATTCTTTGTGCGCCAACCCGATGTCGCGGGAAAGGTTCGATGAGCGGCCCTTTTTTCAATTCATATTCTTGATACAAGTGTTGCAAACTATGTCTTGAGTGATACGGTATTTTCATGAAAGACGACCGGCCATCAAGCCAACCATGGCTACTTTTGATCCACCAACTTCCCAGCAAGCCGGCCTATCTGCGCGTCAAGATCTGGCGTCGGCTGCAGGGAATCGGCGCCGTCGCAGTAAAGAGTACCGTCTACGCGCTGCCGGCGACCGCCGAGACGCGGGAGGATTTCGCGTGGCTCCTGAAGGAGATCGTCGAGGGCGGCGGCGAGGCGATGGTGTGCGAGGCGCGGCTGATCGATGGCCTTTCGGACGACCAGGCGCGGGCGCTGTTCGATGCGGCGCGCGATGCTGACTATGAGGCGATCGCGAACGAGGCTCGTGCGCTCGCAGAGACGCTAGATGCGGCGGCGGGCGGTGAGGAGAAGACAGAAGCGCGCAACCAGATCCGGCGCATGCGCAAGCGGCTCGCCGACGTCATGGCGATCGACTTCTTCGGCGCCACCGGGCAACTCGGTGCGGAAGGTGCCGTCGCTGAACTCGAGAGCCGGCTTACGGCGAACGAGGACCTGGACGCCGCAGAGCCACAGGCTGCGCCGACACTTGCGGACCTCAAGGGGCACATCTGGGTTACGCGCAAAGGCGTCCACGTCGACCGCATCGCCTGCAGCTGGCTGATCCGCCGCTTCATCGACTCCGATGCCGTCATCCGCTTCGTGCCGGGCAAGGACTATGTCCCTAAGCCGGGCGAGTTGCGCTTCGACATGTTCGAAGGCGAGTTCACCCACGAGGGCGACCGCTGCAGCTTCGAAGTGCTGCTTGCCCGCGTCGATCTCGACGACCCGGCCCTCCAGGCGCTCGCCGAGATCGTCCATGACATCGACCTGAAAGACGGCAAGTTCGCGCGCGAGGAAGCGGCCGGTATTGCTCATCTCATCGCCGGCATCGCGATCGCTCATGCGGACGACGAGGCGCGCATCGCTCAGGGAGCACCCGTCTTCGATAACCTTTACCAGTATTTCCGCAAGAAGCGCCGGTGACGCACAGGGATGGATCGATGAACAAGGTCGCAAGCAACGACACACAATCCATCGGGCGCGACGAAGCGCCCGACCACGGCATCCCTTTCGGAGAGGCCGTGCGCGTCTGGGCTCGAGTAGCGGCGCTTTCCTTCGGCGGCCCCGCCGGGCAGATCGCTGTGATGCACCGGATCATCGTCGAGGAGAAGCGCTGGATCGGCGAGAACCGCTTCCTGCATGCGCTCAACTATTGCATGCTCCTGCCGGGACCGGAGGCGCAACAGCTCGCCGTCTATATCGGCTGGCTCCTCCACAAAACCAAGGGCGGGCTCGTGGCCGGCACGCTGTTCGTGCTACCGGGCGTTGTCGCTATCATGGCACTGAGCTGGATCTATGCGCTCTTCGGCAATGTCGGTGCCGTAGAGGCGCTGTTCTTCGGGCTGAAGGCGGCGGTGCTCGCCATCGTGCTCGAGGCCGTCGTGCGGGTCGGCAAGCGCGCCCTCAAGAACAACGTCATGGTGGCGCTGGCCGCCGCCGCCTTCATCGCCATCTTCTTCTTCCAGGTGCCGTTTCCCCTGATCATCCTGACCGCGGCCATCATCGGCTTTGCCGGCGGGCGCGCGGGCCTTGCGCCCTTCCTTGCCGCCAACGGGCACGGCAAGGTGGGTGACAAGCAGGTTGCCGACGCGGACAGTGTCCTCGGGGAGACGATCCCCGCTCATGCGCGGCCCTCGCTCGCCTGGGCGCTGAAGATCGCGGGTGTTTTCCTCATTCTGTGGCTCGCACCGGTTGCGGCCCTTCTTGCCGCGCTCGGTCCCGGCAATGTCTTTGCCGACATTGCCGTTTTCTTCTCCAAGATGGCCGTGGTGACCTTCGGCGGCGCCTATGCCGTTCTTGCCTATGTCGCGCAGCAGGCCGTGGAGACCTATCACTGGCTCCAGCCCGGAGAGATGCTGGACGGGCTCGGAATGGCCGAGACCACGCCTGGGCCGCTCATCATGGTCACGCAGTTCGTGGGCTTCATGGGCGCCTTCCGCGCGCCCGGATCGCTCGATCCGTTGCTGGCGGCCACGCTCGGTGGCCTGCTCACCACCTGGGTGACCTTTACGCCCTGCTTCCTGTGGATCTTTCTCGGCGCGCCCTTTGTCGAGGCGCTGCGCAGCAACCGGGCGCTGTCGGCGGCGCTGGCGACGATCACAGCGGCCGTCGTCGGCGTCATCCTCAATCTCGCGGTGTGGTTCGGGTTGCACGTGCTCTTCGGCGAGTTGATCGAGGTGAGCGGCTTCGGCATGAGCGTCGATGTGCCGGTCCTGAGCTCGGTCAACGTGGCCTCGCTCGTGCTCACCCTCGGCGCGCTGATCGCCGTGTTCCGCTTCAAGGTCGGCATGCTGCCGGTGCTTGCCGCCTGTTCGGGCGCAGGTTTGCTCTCTGGGCTCGTTTCGGGAACACTTTAGGCAGCCTGCGTGAGTGACATCCCTTCGGAAGGAGACTGGCTATGACTGATGGCACTATGTTGGATCAAAAAAACCTTGAGGCGGCTGCAGGTATCGCGGGAACAATGACCGGCGACGTACTCAAAATGTCGGTGCCGCGCAGCGATGTAAAGGTGACTGTGGATGGCTTTGAGATAGTTCCCTTTATGGGCCTGACCACTTGGGCAGCGTTCCGCAAAGGCACTGAGCAGACGACGGTGATGGGCGACATCGTTCTGATGGAAGACGAAGTCGGTGTTGCCGTTTCCGCAGCAATCGAGGGGGGATTCTATGTGACCGCGCTGCACAACCACTTCATCCGCGCGCAGCCCGAGGTGCTGTTCATGCACATCGAAGCTACGGCCGACGAAGCCACATTGGGACAAGGTGTTCGCAAAATACTGGATGCAGTCGAAACGGTTCGCCAGGCTCGTCCCGTCAACCCTGCCATCAAGGAGGTCCCCAACCAACTGGATACCAGGCAGTTGGAAGACATCATCGGCGCCCCGGGCGAACTCAAGGACGGGGTCTTCAAATTCACGCTGGGGCGCCCGGAGGTTCCCGTCAGATGCAGCCGCTGCGGCGGTTTGGAAATCAACTCGGTGATGGGATACAACACCTGGGCGGCATTCCAAGGCACTGAGGAGCGGGCCGCGGTGTGCGGCGACTTCGCGATGCTCGAACTCGAAGTCGCTCCGATTATCCGGGAACTTCGCGCCGGCGGGATCGAGGTGGTCGCCGTCCACAACCACATGTTTTTTGAGGAACCCCGGATCATCTTCCTCCACTATTGGGGCATCGGCAAAGCCACTGACCTGGCCACTATTTTGGGCCGTGCCTTGGCAACCCAGAAACAGGTCCAGTCCGATGACGCGTGCTGTTCGCCATAATTGGTCGAGGTGGTCGCCCGTTTGGCCCCCCCGGCGACAGGGATCGGGCTGCGAGCTGCGGAGAGCGGATCAGCCGGCAACCGGACATGCGATAATCCATTTGAACTGAGCGCCGATGCGGTTGTACGCGAGATCCAAACTAAGCGCCCCACCGAGGCAATTGCTCGGTCCGGCGACCCATCTCCTCGCGGCACGCGCCTTACGCGACTTCGGCGACGGCTTCGTGGCGGTCCTGTTGCCGGTCTATTTGCTCGCTTTGGGGTTCTCGCCGCTCCAGGTCGGCATCATCGCCACCGCATCGCTGCTCGGCTCGGCGCTGCTGACCATCGCGGTCGGCTTCCTCGGCCCGCGTTTCGATCATCGCCAGCTTCTGCTTGCGGCCGCGAGCCTGATGATCGCAACCGGCGTCGCTTTCGCCGTGGTTCACGATTATGCGCTCCTGCTGGTCGTCGCCTTCGCCGGTACGATCAACCCGTCGGCCGGCAGTGTGAGCGTGTTCGTGCCGATCGAGCACGCGGCGCTGACGCGGGAAGTGAGTGACGCCAACCGGACGAGGATGTTCGCGCGCTACAGCCTTGTAGGAGCGCTCGCAAGCGCCGTCGGCGCGCTCGCCTCGGCCATTCCCGATGTGATGACCACGGTCGGGCTCGGCCAGCTCACGGCGATCAAGCTGATGTTCGTCCTCTACGCGGTTGTCGGGCTCCTGGGTGGCGTGTTCTATGCACGCATCCCGAAGCGCCCGCCCGCAAGCGAGGCCGCCGCCGCGCTTGGTCCCTCCCGCGCCATCGTCTTCAGGCTCGCGGCACTCTTCAGCCTCGACGCCTTTGCCGGCGGGTTCGTCGTGCAGTCGCTGCTGGCGCTCTGGCTGTTCGAGCGGTTCGACCTGTCGCTGTCTGCCGCCGGTGTGTTCTTCTTCTGGTCGGGTGTACTGTCGGCTTTCTCTTTCCCGGTCGCCGCCTGGCTGTCGCGGCACATCGGGCTCATCAACACGATGGTGTTCACCCACATTCCCTCCAGCATCGCCCTGATGCTGGCGGCGCTCGCCCCCAACCTGGGCGTTGCGCTTGCCCTGCTGCTGATCCGAGCAGCGCTCTCCCAGATGGACGTGCCGACGCGTTCGTCCTACGTCATGGCCGTGGTGACAGAGGCGGAACGCGCCGCCGCCGCGAGCTTCACCTCCGTCCCCCGCAGCCTCGCCGCGGCTGCCAGTCCCGCACTCGCCGGCGCCTTGTTCGCCGCATCCTACAAGGCTTGGCCGTTCCTGATCTGCGGCGTGCTCAAGATCACCTACGACCTGCTGCTGCTTGCGCAGTTCCGCCACATCAAGCCGCCGGAAGAGCGGAAGTAGGTTGCAGCTGACCACCGCCGGGCTCATTGCCTCCGTTCACCACCCTGAGGCGCTTGCGGGCGAGGTCCGCTCCTGTCGGCTTCAAACGAAGACGCGTCACCTCGGACGTCGGCGGCGCGTATAGCTCCGGTGTCGTCGGTGGCGCCACCCAGTCGATGTTGACCAGCGTTCCCCAGCACTTCGGACACCTAGACTAGGCCGTCCAGGAAGGCGTGAAGCAGGAAATCGTCGCCGAGCGTGATCGCCAGCGTCAGGACGTCGAGGACAGTGACCTCCGGACAAGGTGATG
This sequence comes from Pelagibacterium luteolum, assembly GCF_900100665.1. Lineage (GTDB taxonomy): Bacteria > Pseudomonadota > Alphaproteobacteria > Rhizobiales > Devosiaceae > Pelagibacterium > Pelagibacterium luteolum. Next base: position 7,637 of record NZ_FNCS01000023.1, on the reverse strand, counting down.
TGCGGCGGATCGCGGCCATGTGCCCCTTCACACGCCAGCCGGTTGCCCTCGAGAGCGTCCCGGATCATTGCCCACATCCAGGGCGGCGGCTCTCCGCTGCCTCGGTTGGGCGTAGATGATCGTCAGGGCTCTCTGCGCCGTCGGCATTCTAGCCGGCTGGTTCATGTGAGCTTCGATGTTCTCGGGAACTGGGCGCATTCAGCTTTATGCGCATGTCCTAAAGCCAACCGCGTCGTTTGAAATACACAAACGGAAGCAGGGCAGAGAGAACCATCAGCCCCAAAGCCCAAGGATACCCGAGGAGCCAGTGCAATTCCGGCATGTAATCAAAGTTCATGCCGTAGATTGATGCCACCAAAGTTGGCGGCAGGAACACGACAGCTGCGACCGAAAAAATCTTGATGATTTGGCTTTGTTCCAGATTTATGAGCCCCAGGGTGGCGTCGAGCAAGAAGGTGATCTTGCCGGACAGGAAGATCGCGTGATCACCCAATGAAGTCGCGTCGCGCTGGACAAGCCGGATGCGCTGCCGGAGTTCTTTTCCGGATTTGACGGGACCAGTCTCAACTGCGCTGTGGTAAGCGGCCAACCGGGCAATGCTGACGAGGCTTTCCCGGATTTTGGTCAGGAGATCGCCCTTTCGTCCAATCTGTTCAATGAGGGATTGCAGGTCTCGGGTCTTCTTGGTGGCGCTCTTCGACTTATTGCGGAATACCTCCTGGGAGATCGCGTCGACCTCGTCACCAATGCGCTCAAGGGCGTCAGCCGTTCGGTCGATGATCGCCTCAATAAGGCCTACCATTGCCATTTCGCCAGACGTGCATGGCTCGGCGCCTTCGCGCTGCACTCGTGCCGTGTATGTCGCGAAGGGCTTGGAGTCGCCATGACGGACCGTAACCAACGTCTTGCCCTTCAGGATGAAGGAGACCGGCACCTTGACGGCATCTTCGGTTTCCATGTTGGTCACCGCAGTCATTGTCATGAATGCGGCACCGTCCTCGCGGTAGAGCCGGTCCGAAAGCTCGATTTCCGCCATCTCGTCGCGCGTTGGGATGTTCACACCAAGGTGCGCTTCGACCTGCTTCACCTCGTCTCCCGTAGGATTCAGGAGATCGAGCCAGAGAGCAACTCGGTCTTGTGGCTGCTGAAGGTTCTCAACTGGCGCGAGGTGACCATTCTGGCCCGAGTAGATGCGCAGCATTTGCGGCTCCTATTGGCGAGGCTTGCGCCGTCCCTGGAGCCCCTTGTTCAAAGGCGCACTGGCGGCGCGATCGAAGATCGACTTCGACTGTCCGGTTGCATGATTTGTCCTGTGCTGGACGACAGTCAGATGACCGCCATACTGGCGAAGTGAAGGAATCCTAAGCGGTTGTCAATATGAGTTGTCCTGACGTGCCGCGCCAGGTTCTGCCTCCCGATTGTTGGTTCTAGAGCAACGTGCGAAAGGTGGTACCGGCCTTTCGCAAGAAACGCTGCGACGGCAAGAACTAGAGCCGGCGCTCTGGTTGCGTCAGAGCGCGTAAGGCTCTTGGGGCACGCGACCGAGTGCGCCATGTGTGAAGAAGCAGCGTCCGCTTCCTTACCGAGCTATGCCCGGAGCGGCGGTCTTGGAGGCAATGGTCAGTGGTATGCACCGCACGCTTCGAAGGTTAGGTGATCCTGCCAAACCAGAGAACCGAAAGCGAGGCCGCGGCAATAGAGACGAGGGCGGCGATGCCGGCGAGGATGAAGGCGATCTCGGTGAGCTTGCGTTCGGGCACCAGGCGCGTCGAGAGCGTTTCATAAACCTCCATCAGGGCCTCGGGGGAGTGAGCTGCAAAAATACTCACCTCGGGTGAGATCGGCTATGGTCTGCAGGGTCGTCAGGTCGAGCATCGCCCGCATCGAGCGCCCGCCGAAATCGACGACGTCACCCTCGGTCGAGCCGAAGCCGACGGTGTGCACACGAACGCCGTAGTCGGCGGCAAGGCGCGCTGCCAGGACCGGATCGGGTCCCGTCGTGGTTGCCCCGTGCGTCAACAGGATGATGACGGCGCTGGTAGGAGCCGGGCTCGACGGGCTGATGCTCGGGCTCCTCGGGCTCAGGGACGTCGAGCGAACGGCCGGCGCTGCTCGGCCGGTCCAGCAGGTCGCGCGGATCGTCGAAACTGTCGATGGAGAATTTCTCGTCGGGAAAGATGGTGGCGAGCGCGGCGATGGTGGCGGCGCCGACCGCCGTCCCACGCCGCAGGTCGAAGCTGTTGATGGTCGCGTCGAGCATGTCGCGAACGAGAGTCGGGGCCTGCACGAGCGCCCCAGACCCAGCGAAGGCGACGCAGCAAGGCGTGTGGCTTCATATCGGTCCGCGCATCGATCCTGAGATATCGATGGAGAGGATCACCGTGGAGGGCGATGAGGCGAGCTCCACCATGGCGACAGGACGGGCGATGGCGAAGAGCAGCAGGGCCGGCGGCACGTGCCGCCGCCAGGTCAGGTGCGTCCGACGGCTCGCCTCAGGAGCGGCAGGTTGCATACCGCAGGACCGTACGCTTCCTCACTTCATGCTCCTTTCCGAACATGTCGCGCATCATCCAAGGAAGCCGGAGCTGAGCCAGCCCAGAAAGCCGGCACCGAGAACCGCCAGGACGACGTTCACCTTCGACTTCCAGAGATAAAGGACGGCCAGAGCGAGCGCGAAGATCACCCCGCCGAGAAGCACGGACGGTAGCCGCTCGATGACGACAAGCGCGAGTTCGACCGTGGTCGCGGCGATCAGACCGACGACACCTGCGGATACGCCCTCCAGGAAGCTGTGCAGGGTCTTGTTTTCGACCACGCTCTCCAGACGCTCATGGAAGAGCAGCGAAAAGCCAAAGGCTGGTAGAAAAATCCCGGCCGTCATAGCGATGGCGCCGAGCGGACCGCCCCCAAAATAGCCGACGAAGGTGGAGAAGATGATGAGCGGTGCGGGCAGGATGCCGGACAGAGCGAGACCGTCAAGGAATTGGGCGTCCGTCATCCAGCCGTTCCCCACTGCGTCGTCACGCAGGAACGGAATGACAGTGTAGGCTCCCCCAAAGGTCAGGAGACCGGCCTTGAGGCCAGAGAAAAACAGGGCCACCAGCGATGCGTCCTGCGCGATCGGCCCGTTGGAGAGTGCTGTGCCCTGCGCGGCGCTTTCGAGCAGACCTGTTGAACTCTCTGGCCCGACCAGGACAGCGAGCACGGTGGCGGCTACCAGGGTCACGGCCGCAAGTGCATGCTGTCTTCGCAAGGCGAAGGCATAGACCAACCCTGCTGCCGGAAGCGTGATCCAGAAGCTCGCGCCGAGAAACGCTGCGAAAGCGCTGACGATCCCAATGCCCCAGAGCCATTTGTCGAGGAGTACGTGCTCTCCAATTCTGTGGACCGCACGCACGATCAGTGCAATGACCGCAACTTGAATGCCGAGAAATATCGGACCTAGAGCCGATTGCGTGATGTCGATCGTGAAGTAGAGCCACGATAGGGCGAACATCAGAAGGAAGCCCGGCAGCATGAAGCCGAGCCCCGCAAGGAAGCCGCCCATGCGCCCACCTGGAAGCATGCCGATATGGACGCATAATTCGTGCGCCTCAGGCCCCGGAAGCACCTGATAGACGGCAAGAAGGCGGTTGAACCGGCTGCTGGAAATCCAGCGCTCCTCATCAACGAGTTCTCGCCGGATCATAGCAATCTGCGCGACAGGTCCACCCCATGCGAGAAGGCCAAAGCGCAAAAAACGCACGAAAATCTGCCATTGCGATAGCGTAGGCACAGTTGGCTCTCGCTGATCGGCAACATGGCCACCGGAAGGGTCAGGCGTCTGAGTCATTATCGAAGCTGGACCTTTTGAGGGTGGACAGAGATGACAACCTCCGGTTCTGCATAGGAGGCCCTCACGGCCTTCAGTTGATACGTTTGTTGCTTTATATGGAATAAAAGATACAGTAGCAACATTGGAGGTGTAATGGCCATGACTCAATCCCGCCGACATTCTCCTCCTAATTCACCAGCTTCCGGCCAAGCTGGCCTATTTCCGCGTGACACCTTGGCGTCGCTTGCAGGCGATCGGGGCCGTCGCCGTGAAGAACGCCATCTATGCCCTGCCCTCGAATGCGGAGACGCAGGAGGCGACCTTAGCCCCGGCTCGTCTGAAAATATGCGTAGAGAATCGTCGACGATGGCTGCTCCACGAGCGAGCCGCTCCTCATCGTCACTGGTAGCCATGCCCTGAGGCAGAGGATCGGAACACTAGAGCGACGGTGCTCGGCGTTACCGCTTTTGTCGCACAGGTCACCTAGTTGCAATGAGTTGAAAGGATCTTTCAATGTCAGAGTTGACAGCCCACTTGGGACGCATAGCCGTCCTTTGGCGCGGTGATGAACTGGAACGCCGTGGAGCTACACCAGAAACCTGCCGTTTCAAGGCGATCTTCGCGGCGCTGGCTGGCGCCGGGGTCGAAGCTGTGCCCTTGGTCTACGAAGATGACGTCATCGACGCTGTGCGAGCAGAGCTGGAGACGCTCGATGGCGTTCTCGTCTGGGTCAATCCGATACATGATGGGCGCAATCGCGCCCGGCTCGACGCGCTGCTGCGCGAAGTCGCGGCGCGCGGTGTCTGGGTGAGTGCCCATCCCGACGTTATCCTCAAGATGGGGACCAAGGAGGTGCTCTATCATACACGGAAGATGAGTTGGGGGTGCGACACCGCCCTCTACCGAACCGCCGAGGTGATGCGGGCCGAATTGCCTGAGCGGCTGACCGGCGGTCCGCGCGTGATCAAGCGCAGCCGTGGCAATGGCGGCCAAGGCGTTTGGAAAGTCGAGAGAGTAGTGGGTCACGGCGTTCGCGTGCTAGATGCGACCCAAGACAAGGCAGAGCAACTGCCACTTGAGGAGTTCCTGAATCGGTGTGCCGACTACTTCGAGGACGGTCCTGTGATCGACCAGCCTTTCCAGGCCCGCCTGAGCGACGGTGTGGTGCGCTGCTACATGGTCGGCGATCGCTGCGCTGGCTTCGGCCACCAGAAGGTCAAAGCCTTGGTCGATGACCTGGTGACGCGGGCGGAGGTCGGCCCTCGCCTCTATACTTCCAATGCCGACGAGCGCTTCCAGCGCCTGCGCCGCCTTATGGAAGACGAGTGGATCCCGCAGTTGACCGCCTCGTTGGATATTTCTCGGCGAGACCTCCCCATGATTTGGGACGCGGACTTCATGCTCGGTCCGCCTGACCGCGAAGGCACTGATAGCTATGTATTGGGCGAGATAAACGCCAGCTCGGTGTTCCCGATCCCCAACGAGGCACCCGTTGAGATTGCGCGCCGAGTAGCTGATCGACTGCGGTCAAAGTTCAAGCAGGGCTTGGAACGCAGTCGCTTGGCAACACGACCTACATGAAATGGCCTCATGTTCAGGTGCTCCGATCCACGACTTAGACTGGTGCAGGTTTTCGGGGTGGACGATGTAGGGTTCGGTGGAAGGCCGGTGACGAGTGGCAACCATCGTTGTGTAGAGGCATTACCGGATAGCGCAACGCGCGTACCGTCATGCTTTGTGAGAGACAGCCGCAACTAGGTGACCGCGACCGGTTGTGCGAAGGAGGCCGACATGCGACCCCAAACGAGCGTCGATTGGATAGCATTTGCCTTGGTGATCCTCGGAGCGTTTGCCTGGGGGTTTTTCGTCTTCGACGTCAACATTCTCGACCTGCTGCTCGAGGCGATATGGGACCCACTCGACAACATCGTTTTCGCTCTGATTGCACTCGCGGGTCTCTATTTGTTGGCGAGGGCCTTTATGCGAAAGCCCGTGTAGCCCGCGAGCTGTTTTACCGCAGCATTTGCCTGTTCAAGTACAGGCACCGGCGTGGATCCAACCCGAAGAGGAACGTAAAATGCGTAGAGTGGCATTACTTGCAATTGCAGCCTTGTGCCTTGCGAGCCCGTCGGTGGCTCAGTCGAATTGGGACGCAATCGCCCAAGCGATTGGTAAGGAGGGCAGCCTCCAGCCCGGGGAGGTCTATCGGGTCGGATTTCCTCGTTCCGATCTCCACGTTTCGCTTGACGGTGTGGAGATCGAGCCCGGCCTGGCTCTTGGCACCTGGGTCGCCTTCAAGGATACACAGGATGGCGCCATGCTGATGGGCGACCTCGTGCTCGCCGAGGAGGAGGTCAACCCGGTGATGGAACGCCTCCTGGAAGGCGGGGTTGAGGTGACCGCCCTGCACAAGCACCTGTTCGGAGACGGACCAACTCCGATGTACATGCATATCGGTGGTCATGGCGATCCGGTAGAGATGGCCAAGACCATTCGAGCCGCCCTGGAGATGACGGGGACGCCTCTGGAAGCTGCGTCTAGTGGTGGTGAGCCTGCGCAGATCACCTTTGATACTGCGGCAGTTGACCAGATCTTGGGGCATGAGGGCGAGGCGGATGGGGGCATCTACAAATACAGCATCCGCCGCGCAGAGCCTGTCACCATGCACGGCATGGAGATCCCAGCCGCTATGGGGTCGGCGATCGCCATCAACTTCCAGTCGACCGGCGAGGGCCAAGCTGCGACGACCGGCGACTTCGTCATGACCGCCGACGAGGTCCAGCCCGTTCTCCAGGCGCTGAAGGAGAACGGCATCCAGGTCATGCCGCTGCACAACCACATGCTAGAGGAAGAGCCACGCATGTTCTTCGTGCACTTCTGGGCCAACGGCAACGCGCAGGACCTCGTGCACGGCCTTCGTGCGGCGCTCGACCAGATTGCCATCGCGGGCGGCTGAGGCAGCGTCTCGGCAACGACAAGGGAACCAGATCAGAGAAGTTCGTGATGCGACGATTGGATGGCAGGCCCGCGATGGCCCTGGTCGTTTCTCTGCTCGACCCGCGGCGCAACCCGTCGTGGCCGCACCAGAAGGGAAACGGGATAAGGCGGCACCGCCCCGTCAGCAAACAGCGCGCGCACCAAGTCGCACGACCAGCGGACGATCGAGAACACTGTTATCTGCCAAGAGGACTCGACTGCGACGAGCTGGTGCAGCGCTTACCTGAAGCCATGCAGGCGCTCCCATTGGATTCGCACATCCATGCCCCAACTGAAGGTTTTGCTCGCCGGAGCCGTGGAACGCACTGCTAATGCCGCCGGAGATTTGTGCGAAGAAGGACCTCATCTCGCAAAGCCGTATGACCATAGGTTAGTCCTGGATCACTTAAGCGGCTACGTGCGAGATAGGCTGCGATCTCGGCCCTACGGGAACGGACCTGGCATAACCCTACGTGTGCCTCTGCGTTGACTCTTTTTAGAGGTGTCAAGCGAAGCGAGGATTTGACCCCTTTGGCGAACTGAAGAACTGACCCCCTCACTGGTTTGCTGTTTCGTTGGTTTCGAGCGCCGGTCCGGTCTTCTGCAGAAGACCGGACCGGCGCTTTTCACGGAGCCGATAGCTGTCGCCCCGGATGGTGATCACCGTAGAGTGGTGAAGCAGGCGGTCCAATATTGCTGTGGCGACGACGGGGTCTCCAAAAACGCTTCCCCATTCTCCCACGGAACGATTGGAGGTGATCAGGATCGCTCCCTTCTCGTAGCGCCGCGACACGAGCTGGAAGAACAAGTGTGCGGCATTGGCCTCGAAGGGCAAATAGCCCAGCTC
>NZ_FNCS01000008.1 GCF_900100665.1 Pelagibacterium luteolum | reverse complement strand
GTTCCGATCGCGATGGAAGAAAAGCTGCGCTTCGCTATCCGCGAAGGCGGCCGTACCGTCGGCGCCGGCGTCGTGTCGAAAATCGTCGCTTAAGCACAAGACAATTGAGAAAGCGGTGCGCATCGTCGCGCACCGCGGTCCTTTTTTCGGGATAGAACACAATGAACGGTCAGAACATTCGCATCCGGCTCAAGGCGTTCGATCATCGCGTGCTCGACAATTCGACCCGCGAGATCGTCAACACCGCCAAACGCACGGGCGCACAGGTTCGCGGTCCCATTCCGCTGCCGACGCGAATTGACAAATACACCGTCAACCGGTCGCCCCACGTGGACAAGAAGAGCCGTGAGCAGTTCGAAATCCGGACTCACAAGCGTCTCCTCGACATCGTGGATCCGACCCCTCAGACGGTCGACGCACTCATGAAGCTCGATCTCGCCGCCGGTGTCGACGTCGAAATCAAGCTCTAAGTGCACGCTCTTAGGTACTGAGTTTACAGCGCTTTTCGCTTCAGTGGGTCCTCTTGGACAAACAATGACCCGGAAAAACGCTCAATAAAGAGAAGGTAACAACCGATGCGTTCTGGATTGATCGCACAGAAGCTGGGAATGACCCGCATCTTCACTGAAGATGGCGCTCATGTACCCGTCACCGTCCTGGCGCTGCAGGGCTGCCAGGTGGTGGGCCAGCGGACGCAGGATAAGGACGGCTACATCGCGCTCCAGCTTGGCGCCGGTACTGTCAAGGTCAAGAATGTCAGCAAGGCCGAGCGCGGACAGTATGCCGCTGCCAAGGTCGAGCCCAAGCGTAAGGTCGTCGAGTTCCGCGTGAGCGAAGACAACCTCATCGAAGTGGGTGCTGAGCTTCAGGCCGACCACTTCATCGAAGGTCAGTTGGTGGACGTCACCGGCACCTCGATCGGCAAGGGCTTTGCCGGTGCGATGAAGCGCCACAATTTCGGTGGTCTTCGTGCCTCGCACGGTGTGTCGGTTTCGCACCGTTCGCACGGTTCGACCGGTGGCCGTCAGGACCCGGGTCGGGTGTTCAAGAACAAGAAGATGGCTGGACACATGGGCGACGTTCGCGTCACCACGCAGAACGTCAAGGTCGTCAAGACTGACATCGAGCGCGGCCTGATCATGGTCCAGGGCTCGGTCCCCGGTTCCAAGGGCGGCTGGATCCAGATCCGTGACGCCGTAAAGAAGCCGCGCCCTGAGGGTGTTGCGCTTCCTGGCTCGATCAAGGCAGCCGCCAATGGGGAGAGTGCATAATGGAACTCCAGGTCACAACCCTCGAGGGTAAGTCGGCCGGCAAGGTCACTCTCGACGACGCCGTCTTCGGCCTCGAGCCCCGCGCCGATCTGATCCAGCGCATGGTCCGCTACCAGCTGCTGAAGCGCATGTCGGGTACGCACGACGTCAAGAATCGTGCAGAAGTCGCCCAGACGGGTAAGAAGTTCGGTCGCCAGAAGGGCGGCGGCGGTGCACGTCACGGTTCGCGTCGTTCCAACATCTTCCGGGGTGGTGGACGTGCATTCGGCCCGACGCCGCGCAGCCACGCTGTCGATTTGCCAAAGAAGGTCCGCGCGCTTGCTCTCAAGCACGCACTTTCGGCCAAGGCAAAGTCAGGCGACCTCGTCATCATCGACCAGGCCGTAGCAGACGCGCCCAAGACTGCCGCACTTCGCGTCATCTTCGGCAAGCTCGGTTTTTCAAACGCGCTGATCATCGGCGGCACCGAACTGGACAATAATTTCGCGCTCGCAGCGCGCAATATTCCCCAGATCGACGTGCTTCCCGCTCAGGGCATCAACGTTTACGACATTCTGCGTCGTGAGAAGCTCATCCTGACCAAGGACGCACTCGCAGCGCTGGAGGGCCGGTTCCAATGAGCGCGCTCAAGCATTACGACATCATCCGCAACCCTGTCGTGACTGAAAAGTCGACAATGGCTTCGGAGCATGGGCAGGTCGTTTTCGATGTTGCCATCGACGCCACCAAGCCGCAGATCAAGGCAGCTGTCGAAGCGCTGTTCGAGGTCAAGGTCAAGGCCGTCAACACGATCGTGCGCAAGGGCAAGGTCAAGCGTTTCCGCAACATGCTTGGCACCCGCAAGAATGTGAAGAAGGCCGTCGTCACCCTCGTTGACGGTCAGACCATCGATATTTCGACCGGTCTGTAAGGCGAAGGAAGAATTTAAATGGCTTTGAAGCAATACAATCCAACTTCGCCGGGCCGCCGTCAGCTTGTCGGCATCGACCGGTCCGAGCTCTGGAACGGTTCGCCGGTCAAGAGGCTCACCGAAGGCCTGTCCAAATCGGGTGGCCGTAACAACCGCGGTCGGGTGACTTCGTTCGCCCGTGGTGGTGGTCACAAGCGCAGCTATCGCCTCGTCGATTTCAAGCGCACCAAGTTCGACGTCCAGGGGACTGTCGAGCGTCTTGAATACGATCCCAACCGGACCGCATTCATCGCTCTGGTCACCTATGACGACGGCGAGCAGGCCTACATTCTGGCTCCGCAGCGCCTGGCCGCCGGCGACAAGGTCATCTCCTCGATGAACGCTGTCGACGTGAAGCCCGGCAACACGATGCCGCTCGAAAGAATGCCGGTCGGCACGATCGTCCACAATATCGAGCTCAAGCCAAAGAAGGGCGGCCAGATGGCCCGTTCGGCAGGTGCTTATGCTCAGTATGTGGGTCGTGACAGTGGCTGGGCGATCCTTCGTCTGAATTCGGGTGAACAGCGCCTCGTGCACGGCTCCTGCCTTGCGACAGTCGGTTCTGTGTCCAACCCGGATCACTCGAACACTTCGATCGGCAAGGCTGGCCGCAATCGCTGGCTGGGCCGTCGTCCAAACGTTCGCGGTGTCGCGATGAACCCTGTCGATCACCCGCATGGTGGTGGTGAAGGCCGTACCTCGGGTGGCCGTCATCCGGTTACCCCGTGGGGCAAGCCGACCAAGGGCAAGCGCACCCGCTCTAACAAGTCGACGGACAAGTTCATCGTCCGTACGCGTCATCAGAAGAAGGGCAGGTAGGCCATGGCACGTTCCGTCTGGAAAGGCCCGTTTGTCGACGGGTATCTGCTGAAGAAGGCAGACAAGGTCCGGGAATCGGGCCGCAACGAAGTGATCAAGATCTGGAGCCGTCGTTCCACGATCCTGCCGCAGTTCGTTGGCCTCACCTTCGGCGTCTATAACGGCCAGAAGCATATTCCGGTCAACGTCAGCGAAGACATGATCGGACATAAGTTCGGTGAATTTTCGCCCACGCGCACCTATTACGGGCACGCGGCCGACAAGAAGGCGAAGAGGAAGTAATTATGGGCAAGCAGAAGCGTGAACGCGCGCTCAAGGACACAGAGGCGAAAGCCGTCCTGCGCATGGTGCGGACAAGCCCCCAGAAGCTGAACCTGGTTGCTGCGCAGATCCGTGGCATGAAGGTCGACCGGGCTCTTGCCGAGCTTGAGTTCTCGCGCAAGCGGATCTCTGTCTCGGTCAAGAAGACCCTCGAGAGCGCCATTGCCAATGCCGAGAACAATCACGGGCTCGACACTGATGCACTGGTTGTTTCGGAAGCCTTTGTCGGCAAGGCACTGGTGATGAAGCGGTTCCATGCACGTGCTCGCGGTCGCGGCGCACGTATCGAGAAGCCGTTCTCGCACCTGACCATTGTTGTCCGTGAAGCCGAGGAGGCCGTCTGATGGGCCAGAAAGTTAATCCGATCGGGCTTCGTCTCGGCATCAACCGGACCTGGGATTCCCGCTGGTACGCCAACAAGGGTGAATATGGTTCGCTCTTGCAGGAAGATCTCAAGATCCGGCAGATGCTCGAAGAAGAGCTCAAGCAGGCCGCTGTTTCCAAGATCGTCATCGAACGCCCGCACCGTAAGTGCCGCATTTCGATCCACTCGGCTCGTCCGGGTATCGTGATCGGCAAGAAGGGCGCGGACATCGAGAAGATCCGTAACAAGGTCAAGAAGTTCACCAATTCGGAAGTGCACATCAACATCGTTGAAGTGCGCAAGCCGGAAACCGATGCGACCCTTGTTGCTCAGGGCATCGCCCAGCAGCTCGAACGCCGTGTGGCGTTCCGCCGGGCCATGAAGCGTGCTGTGCAGACAGCAATGCGGATGGGCGCCCAGGGTATTCGTGTCAACGTTGGCGGCCGTCTCGGCGGTGCCGACATCGCCCGTACCGAGTGGTATCGCGAAGGCCGTGTGCCGTTGCACACACTGCGTGCAGACGTCGACTATGGCGTGGCCGAAGGCAAGACCACTTACGGCATCATCGGGATCAAGGTCTGGATCTTCAAAGGCGAGATCATGGAACACGATCCGATGGCCCACGAACGCCGCGCCACCGAAGGTGGTGGTGATTCCGGCGGGCAGGGCCGCCGCGGTCCGGCTGCAAGCTGATAGGACTATAGAAAAATGCTGCAACCGAAACGTACCAAGTTCCGCAAGGCCCATAAGGGCCGGATCCACGGCGTCGCCAAAGGCGGCACCGATCTGACATTTGGCGAATATGGCTTGAAGGCTCAGGAACCTGAGCGTATAACCGCGCGCCAGATCGAGGCCGCACGTCGCGCTATGACTCGCTATATGAAGCGCGCCGGTCGTGTGTGGATCCGGATTTTCCCGGATGTGCCTGTGTCGTCCAAGCCGACCGAAGTCCGTATGGGTAAAGGTAAGGGTGCTCCCGAATATTGGGCAGCCCGCGTCAAGCCCGGCCGGATTATGTTCGAGATCGACGGCGTAAGTGAAGAGATTGCGCGTGAAGCTCTGCGTCTGGCGGCCATGAAGTTGCCGATCAAGACGCGGTTCGTCAGCCGCATAGCAGATTAAGGACGTACAGCGATGGCAAAGCCGAGCGACGTTAGGGCAAAGACGGTCGACGAACTCAACGATGAGCTCGTCAATCTGAAGAAAGAGCAGTTCAACCTGCGTTTCCAGCGCGCTACCCAGCAGTTGGAAAACACTTCTCAGGTGCGCAAGGTCCGCCGCGATATCGCGCGCGTTCAGACCGTGCTCGCCGAGAAGGCCGCGGAAGCTAAGTAAGGAAACACGAAATGCCCAAGCGTATCCTGCAGGGGACCGTGGTCTCCGATACGAACGAAAAGACGGTCGTTGTGAGTGTAGAGCGTCGCTTTACCCACCCGATCCTGAAGAAGACGGTGCGCCGTTCCAAGAAGTACCATGCTCATGACGAGGCCAATGCGGCCAAGGTGGGCGATCTGGTGCAAATCGAAGAGTGTGCCCCGATCTCAAAGAACAAGCGTTGGACCGTCGTTACGTCGGCTTAACGTATAGCTCATTAAGAGGTCAGGTGCCGTGCCGGATGCCGGACGCGGACCTTAAGAATAAAGAAGGCAACCAGTCATGATTCAGATGCAGACGAACCTCGACGTCGCCGATAATTCGGGCGCCCGTCGTGTTATGTGCATCAAGGTGCTGGGCGGTTCGCATCGCAAGTATGCGTCTGTTGGCGACATCATCGTTGTGTCGGTCAAGGACGCGATCCCGCGCGGCCGCGTCAAGAAGGGTCAGGTCATGAAGGCCGTGGTGGTTCGCACCGCGTCCGACATTCGCCGCCCCGATGGCACCGTGATCCGTTTTGACCGCAATGCGGCGGTCATCATCAACAATAACAAGGAACCCCTGGGCACCCGTATCTTTGGCCCGGTTCCTCGTGAGCTGCGTGCGAAAAATCACATGAAGATCATTTCGCTCGCGCCGGAGGTGCTGTAATGGCTGCCAAGATCAAAAAGGGTGACAAGGTCATCGTTCTGACTGGCAAGGACAAGGGAAAGACCGGCAACGTTCTGCAGGTTATCCCGTCCGACACCAAGGCTCTTGTTTCGGGTATCAACCTGGTGCGTCGTCACCAGAAGCAGACCCAGAGCCAGGATGCAGGGATCATCACCAAGGAAGCCCCCATCCACCTGAGCAACATCGCTCTGGTTGATGCGAAGGAAAACAAGCCGACCCGTGTCGGCTTCAAGATCGAAGACGGCGTCAAGAAGCGCGTCGCAAAGCGTTCTGGAGAAGTGATCGATGGCTGAGACATACGTTCCGCGCCTGCGCACGCATTATGACGATGTAGTGCGCGCCGGTCTCACCGAGACCTTCAACTACACCAACCCGATGCAGGTTCCCAAACTTGAGAAGGTTGTTCTCAACATGGGCGTCGGCGAAGCGGTTGCCGATTCCAAGAAGGTCAAGGCCGCACTGGCAGACCTTGAAAAGATCGCCGGCCAGAAGCCGATCACGACCTATGCCCGCAAGTCCATTGCCGGCTTCAAGGTTCGTGAAGGCATGGCCCTGGGTGTCAAGGTCACGCTGCGTCGTGCCCAGATGTACGAATTCGTCGATCGTCTGGTCAACATTGCGCTGCCCCGCGTCCGCGATTTCCGCGGGCTGAACCCCAAGAGCTTCGATGGCCGCGGCAATTATGCCATGGGCATCAAGGAACACATCGTGTTTCCCGAGATCAACTATGACCAGATCGAACAGGTCTGGGGTATGGATGTGATCGTCTGCACCACGGCTAAGACCGACGACGAAGCGCGTGCGCTTCTCAAGGCTTTCAATTTCCCGTTCCGCCAGTAAGCGGATAATGGGAAGAGAAAAAAGAGAGATCTGATGGCTAAAGTTAGCTCCATCGAAAAGAACAAGCGCCGCACCAAGCTTGCCAAGCAGTACGCTGGGAAGCGCGCTGCGCTCAAGGCAAAGGCCAAGGACGAGTCGCTGTCGTTCGAAGAGCGTTTTGCTGCACAGCTGAAGCTGGCCGAACTGCCGCGCAATGCGTCGCCCGTTCGTATCCGCAATCGCTGTGAAGTTTCGGGACGTCCGCGCGGTTACTACCGCAAGCTCAAGCTCAGCCGTATTGCGCTGCGTGAGCTGGGGAACATGGGCAAGATCCCGGGCCTGGTTAAGTCGAGCTGGTAAGGAAGAAGCAAAATGACTCTTATCGATCCGCTTGGCGACATGCTGACCCGTATCCGCAACGCGCAGATGCGCCGTCGCGATACCGTTCGTACGCCTGCTTCGAGCCTGCGTGCACACGTGCTTGATGTTCTGAAGACCGAAGGCTACATCCGCGGGTATTCGGAAGACACCAATGAAAACGGTCTTCCTGAATTCGCGATCGAGCTGAAGTATTCCGACAACGTGCCGGTCATCCAGGAGATTCAAAGGGTTTCGAAGCCCGGTCGCCGGGTTTACGCATCCGTCAAGAATATCCCTGTTGTTAGCAATGGTCTTGGTGTCTCGATCCTGTCCACCCCTAAGGGTGTGATGGCCGATCACCAGGCTCGTGCTGAAAACGTTGGCGGTGAGGTCCTCTGCCGCGTCTTCTAAGACGCGATAGAGGAGACCCCACCAACATAGAAGAAGGCAAAGAAAAATGTCGCGTATTGGCAAACAGCCGGTTGCTCCGGTCAGCGGCGTGACGGTCACAGTCGATGGCCAGACGGTCACCGCCAAGGGCTCCAAGGGTGAGCTTTCGGTCGTGTTGATGGATCTGGTTACGCCCGAGATGACCGATGACGGCGTTGTCGTGAAGCCCGCCGATGAAAGCCGCCAGGCTCGTGCAGCTTGGGGTTTGTCCCGGTCGCTCGTACAGAACATCGTGACTGGCGTGTCCACAGGCTTTGAGCGCAAGCTCGCCATCACCGGCGTTGGTTATCGTGCCCAGATGCAGGGTTCCGATCTCAAACTGTCCCTGGGTTTCTCCCATGAAGTGATCTTCAAGGCGCCCGATGGGATCTCGCTTGCCGCCCCGACGCAGACGGAAATCGTCGTGACGGGTATCGACAAGCAGCAGGTCGGTCAGGTCGCCGCGGACATCCGTGAGTTCAGGCCGCCGGAGCCCTACAAGGGCAAGGGCGTTCGCTATGCGGATGAGCACATCTACCGCAAAGAAGGCAAGAAGAAGTAAGGATTGGTCGAGATGGCTAAGATTTCTGGTATCGCACGCCGCAAGTCGCGTGTCCGCCGGGCCTTGAAGTCCCGTGCTTTCGGTCGTCCGCGCTTGTCGGTCTTCCGTTCGGACAAAAATATCTATGCGCAGATCATCGACGATGCGAATGGCGTGACGCTTGCGTCGGCCTCCTCGCTCGAAAAAGATCTCAAGATCAAGAATGGCGCCAATCAGGCTGCCGCCACCGAAGTGGGCAAGGCTCTCGCCGCGCGTGCTTCCAAGGCCGGCGTGTCCGAGGTCGTTTTCGATCGTGGAGCGTATATCTTTCATGGTCGCGTCAAGGCGCTGGCCGATGCAGCCCGTGAGGGCGGGCTGAGCTTCTAAGAAGCTCGGCCAAACCGAAATTACGAAGAGCTGGTAGAACGATGAGAGACTATCAAGAGCGCGACAGTGAGTTTGTAGATCGCCTGGTGCACATCAATCGCGTCGCCAAGGTGGTGAAGGGCGGTCGGCGGTTCGGCTTTGCCGCGCTCGTGGTCGTTGGCGATCAGAAGGGCCGCGTTGGCTTTGGTCACGGCAAGGCACGTGAAGTGCCGGAAGCCATCCGTAAGGCGACCGAGCAGGCTAAGCGCCAGATGATCCGGGTGCCGCTGCGTGAAGCCCGTACGCTTCACCACGACGTGCATGGCCGTCACGGTGCCGGCAAGGTGATCCTGCGTGCGGCTCCGGCCGGTACGGGTATCATTGCTGGTGGCCCGATGCGCGCAGTGTTCGAAACCCTGGGCATCAACGATATCGTTGCCAAGAGCCAGGGCTCTGCGAACCCCTACAACATGGTTCGCGCCACGTTCGACGCGCTCAAGAACGTCGACAGCCCGCGTTCGGTTGCTGCCCGTCGCGGCATCAAGGTTTCCGAGCTGCAGGCCCGTCGCGGTGAAGCCGCCGTCGAGGCCTGATAGGCCGCTCGAGGAGAAAAACAATGGCTAAGAAGACCGTTACCGTCGAGCAGATCGGGTCGCCGATCCGCCGCAAGGAAGATCAGCGCGCGACGCTTGTTGGCCTTGGGCTCAACAAGATGCATCGCCGCAGCGAACTTGAAGATACCCCGTCCGTGCGCGGCATGATCTCCAAGGTCGCTCACCTCGTCCGCGTCGTGGACGAGAAGTAAGAGGGATTTGGTAATATGAAACTCAACGAGATCGCCGATAACGCCGGCGCCAACAAAGCCAAGGTCCGCGTCGGTCGCGGTATTGGCTCTGGGCTTGGCAAGACCGGTGGCCGTGGCGTCAAGGGTCAGAAGTCCCGTTCCGGCGTTGCCATCAATGGTTTCGAAGGCGGCCAGATGCCCCTTCACATGCGGATGCCCAAGCGCGGCTTCAACAATCCCTTCGCCAAGAAGTGGAATGCTGTGCGCCTCGATCGTATCCAGGCCTATATCGACAGCGGCAAGCTGGATGTTAAGGGCGTGGTCGACGCGCAGGCTCTTGTTGCTGCTGGTGTCATCCGTCGCGCCAAGGACGGCGTGCGTCTGATCAACAGCGGCGAGTTCAAGGCCAAGAAGGTTACCTTCAAGGTCAATCACGTCTCTGCTGGTGCGGCTGCAGCCATCGAAGCTGCCGGCGGCAAGGTCGAACTCATCGGCAAGCCTGCTGACGCTGAATAATCGCTACGTCTTTTAGAGCGCGCCCTCGCAATCATCCCGCCAAGGGGGATTGCATGAGGGCGCGCTCTGACTATATCAGAGCATTGTTTCCTGGAGCGCGTCCGGTATGGTTCGGCCACGCATCCAAAGCTGAGCGTCGGGCCCGTCGTGGCCCGTTCCTTTGCTCAATAAGCTATATCCGAGGGAGCCGTCATGGCGTCTGCAGCCGAGCAATTGGCCCGTAATCTCAGCTTCTCGACCTTTTCCAAGGCCAAGGACCTGCAGAAGCGGATTCTGTTCACCCTGGGGGCGTTGCTCGTCTATCGCCTCGGCACGTACATTCCGATTCCCGGTATCGACCCGGATGCCTTCGCCGCGACGTTCCAGCAGGCGCAGGGCGGCATCTTCGGGCTGTTCAACATGTTCGCTGGTGGCGCCGTCGAGCGCCTCGCGATCTTTGCTCTGAACCTCATTCCCTACATTACGGCCTCGATCGTTATTCAGGTCATGTCCTCCGCTTCCCCGCGCCTTGAAGCGCTCAAGAAGGAAGGCGAGAGCGGCCGCCGCAAGCTCAACCAGTACACGCGCTATCTGACTGTCGTTTTCTGCGCCGTGCAGGCTTATGGCATCGCCGTCGGCCTCGAGGCCAGCGAAGGCGTAGTGGCCGATCCAGGCTGGTTCTTCCGTATTTCGACCGTCATCACGCTGGTTGGCGGCACCATGTTCCTGATGTGGCTAGGCGAGCAGATGACCGCTCGTGGCGTCGGTAACGGCATTTCTCTGATCATTTTCGCCGGTATCGTTGCGACGCTACCCGGCGTTATCGCCCAGACCCTCGAGTTGAGCCGCACTGGTGGCCTGCCCACACTTGCCGTCGTCGGCATTCTGGTCGGCGCCATCGTGGTTATTGCGGTCATCGTCTTTTTCGAGCGCGCCCAGCGCAGGCTTCTGATCCAGTATCCGAAGCGCCAGGTGGGCAATAAGATGTATCAGGGCGATACTTCGCACCTGCCGCTCAAGCTCAACACCGCTGGTGTTATCCCGGTGATCTTTGCCTCGTCGCTGCTGCTTTTGCCCGCAACGATCGCGACCTTCTCGGCGCAGGGCGATGCGCCACAGTGGCTGCAGTATATCTCGGCACTGCTCGGCCGTGGCCAGCCGCTCTATCTGCTGCTGTTTGCCTCGCTGATCATCTTCTTTGCGTTCTTTTATACCTCGATCACGTTCAACCCGACCGAAACCGCTGACAATCTCAAGCGATCGGGCGGCTTCATTCCCGGCATCCGTCCGGGTGAGCGTACGGCGCAGCACATCGACTACGTGCTGACCCGCATTACCGTGGTTGGTGCGATCTATCTCACGATCGTGGCGCTCATACCCGAAGTGTTCCTGAGTCAGCTCAACATCTCGGCATTCCTGGGCGGTACGTCTCTGCTCATCATGGTCACCGTGACACTCGACACGGTCAGCCAAATTCAAAGCCATCTCATCGCGCAGCAGTATGAGGGCATGGTCAAGAAGTCGCGTCTAGGGGGACGGAAAAGATGAGATTAGTACTGTTGGGCCCTCCGGGCGCAGGGAAGGGCACGCAGGCCAAGATACTGGTCGACTCGTATTCCATTCCGCAACTTTCCACTGGTGACATGCTGCGTGCGGCGATTGCCGACAAGACGCCGCTGGGACTCGAAGCCAAGGCGATCGTCGATCGCGGCGATCTGGTCTCTGACGATATCGTTTCGGGCATCATCTCCGACCGTATGGACCAGGCCGATTGCGCCAACGGGTTCATCCTCGACGGATTTCCCCGCACGATCGCGCAGGCCGAGTCACTGACGCATATGCTTGACCGCAAGGGTCTGCACCTCGACGCCGTCGTCGAGATTAAGGCCGATCCGGATACGCTCGTATCGCGAGTCATCAATCGGGCCAAGGAGTCCGGTGGCGCGCGTGCGGACGACAACGAGGAAGTGCTGCGCAAGCGCCTCGATGTCTACAAAGAGCAGACCGCTCCGTTGGTTACATTTTATACTGAACAGGGCCTGTTGAAGTCCGTCGACGGCATGGCGCCGATCGATGAGGTCACCGCCGCCATCAAGGCAGCGATAGAATAGACTTTAAGTTGCGAGGATGAGCGGCCCAGTTGACTTATGGGCCGCGAGTCCTTAGAACCGCGCCAGTCTCAGAAATTTCGAGGGCTGGATTCGGTTCCTTCCATGGAGAAGGGGGTCGGATACCGGTCCCTTGTTGTTGAACGAAGCGGGGCGTAAAGCCCTCAAATTAATTTAGGAGATCCGACGTGGCTCGTATTGCTGGCGTCAATATCCCGACGAATAAGCGCGTGGTTATCGCGTTGCAGTATATTCATGGGATTGGGCCGAAGATGGCCTCTGAAATCTGCGAGAAGGTGTCCATTCCGGCCGAGCGTCGTGTGAATGAACTGACCGACGCGGAAGTTATTCAGATCCGTGAAGCTATCGATCGTGATTACACGGTCGAGGGTGACCTGCGGCGTAACACTGCCATGAACATCAAGCGTTTGATGGATCTTGGCAATTACCGTGGTCTGCGGCATCGCCGTGGTCTGCCTGTCCGCGGACAGCGCACGCACACCAATGCCCGCACCCGCAAGGGTCCGGCAAAGGCCATCGCGGGCAAGAAGAAATAAGCATGGTTCCGGGGAGGGTGGGGTCCACCCTCTTGTTCGGAATTGTGATGGATTAAGACCCGAAAGGGTCTTCGGTGGAGCTGCCCGTGCCGGATGGTCAGGGCAGCGATGAGATCGAATAGAGGAAGTAAATGGCTAAAAGTGACACTACACGCGTTCGCCGTCGCGAGCGTAAGAACATCAGTGCCGGCGTTGCACACGTAAACGCTTCGTTCAACAACACGATGGTCACCATCACCGACGTTCAGGGCAACACGATCTCCTGGTCCTCCGCCGGTACGATGGGTTTCAAGGGTTCGCGCAAGTCGACCCCTTACGCCGCACAGATGGCTGCTGAAGACGCCGCCAAAAAGGCTCAGGAACACGGCATGAAGACCCTTGAGGTCGAAGTTCGTGGTCCGGGTTCGGGTCGTGAGTCCGCGCTTCGTGCGCTGCAGGCGGCTGGTTTCACCGTCACTTCCATCCGGGACGTTACATCCATTCCGCACAATGGTTGTCGGCCGCGCAAGCGCCGTCGCGTCTAAGTAAACCGAACCCCGGCGAGGCCAGCCGGGGTTTGTTTGCGGTTTGCGGCATGGCGGTCAGGGCGGACCGCTCTTTTGAAAGGAAGTTGGACGTGATGATCCAGAAAAACTGGCAGGAACTGATTAAGCCGACCAAGCTCGACGTCGTTCCGGGCAGCGATTCGGCGCGCATCGCCTCCGTGGTCGCCGAGCCGCTTGAACGCGGCTATGGCTTGACCCTGGGCAATACGTTGCGCCGGGTTCTGCTGAGCTCGCTGCAGGGTGCAGCGATCACCGCCATCCAGATCGATGGCGTTTTGCATGAATTCTCTTCGATTCCCGGCGTGCGTGAGGACGTGACTGATCTCGTTCTCAACATCAAGGAAATCGCCGTCAAGATGGAAGACGAGGGGCCGAAGCGTCTCGCGCTCTCCAAGCAGGGTCCGGGTGCCGTCACTGCAGGCGACATCAAGACCACCGGCGATATCGAGATTCTGAACCCCGAACTCGTGATCTGTCATCTCGACGATGGCGCCGAAATCAATATCGAGTTCACAGTTTCGACCGGCAAGGGCTACGTCCCGGCCGATCGCAACAAGCCCGAAGATGCGCCGATTGGCTATATCGCAGTCGACGCCCTGTTCTCGCCGGTCAAGCGCGTGAGCTACAAGGTCGAGAAGACCCGCGAAGGTCAGAACCTCGACTTCGACAAGCTCTCGATGCAGATCGAGACCAATGGCGCGATCAGCCCTGAAGATGCACTGGCCTATGCCGCGCGCATCGTTCAGGACCAGCTGTCGGTGTTCATCAACTTCGAAGAGCCCACCAAGGAAAAGTCGGAAGATTCCACACCGGAACTCGCCTTCAATCCTGCGCTGCTCAAGAAGGTGGACGAGCTCGAGCTGTCGGTCCGTTCGGCCAACTGCCTCAAGAACGACAACATCGTTTATATCGGCGATCTCATTCAGAAGACCGAAGCCGAAATGCTCCGGACTCCGAACTTTGGGCGCAAGTCGCTCAACGAGATCAAGGAAGTGCTGGCCCAGATGGGACTCCATCTCGGTATGGACGTCAACAACTGGCCGCCCGAAAACATCGAAGACCTCGCCAAGCGTTACGAAGATCACTACTGATCGTCCGCGGGCCGATAAAGAAATTAGGAGAGTACCATGCGCCACGGTAAAGCCGGCCGCAAACTGAACCGGACCTCTTCGCATCGCAAGGCGATGTTTAAGAACATGTCCGCTGCCCTTATCAAGCACGAACAGATCGTGACGACTTTGCCCAAGGCAAAGGAACTGCGTCCTATCGTTGAAAAGCTCATCACCCTGGGCAAGCGCGGCGATCTTCACGCCCGCCGTCAGGCGATCGCCAAGGTTGGTGACGAGACGATGGTGCGCAAGCTGTTCGACGTGCTCGGCCCGCGCTACAAGGACCGCAACGGTGGTTACACCCGCGTCCTTAAGGCCGGTTTCCGCCACGGCGACAACGCACCCGTTGGCGTTATCGAATTCGTCGACCGCGACGTCGAAGCCAAGGGCAAGGATTCCGGCCCGACTGCCGACTTCACACGCGACGAGGAAGAAGCAGCGTAAGCGCTTCGATCCTTTCGATATGCAAAAGGCGGCCCCGGTGGCCGCCTTTTTCGTTTTGCATGGCTGAGATAAAGCCTCAGCACACCCACCGTGTCATCCCAGACCCAGAGCAGGGACCCAGTATGCTCCGAGTTTAATGCAGCGCACCGCGCTACGGCCTTTCCAGCCCCCAGCGCCGATACAAACCATTTAGCTCAGCCATTGCCTTTACATGCTCAAACGGCAAGCCGCTCTCGGTCGTGAAGCTCAGCATTTTGGCACGCGATTTTGGCTGCACCATCGTGATGTGCCGGATCATCAGCCATTTGATGCTGTCCTGTCCGCCTTCCAGCGTACCTAAGCGCTGACGCTCGAACAGCGTCCTGCGAAGATAGCGCCAGAGATTGCCCGGGGCAGGGGTGTCGATCAGCACGATCCCCGTGGCCCGTGCCAGGCGCCGGGGTATGAGGCGGGAGTAATTGCCTTCGATCACCCACCCGTCCTGCGCTATCGCCTCCTCATGCAGCCGCGCGAACTCTTCCGGCGCGCGCGGCGTCCAGTCCGTATGGGGTAGGTGGTGCAGCAGATCGAGATGAATGGCCGGGACGCCGAGTTTATCACCCAGCGCCACGGCAAGTGTGGACTTGCCCGCATTGGACGGGCCGAAAATGCAGACGCGTTGGCCAAGCGCCTCCAGCGTCTGCATCATTGTCACACCAGAATGTCGTCGACCCAATAGAGGTCGCGACGATCAAAGCCGTTGAACGCCGTCAGCGAGGCCTGCGTGTAGGCGCCCATGAGGCCGAATTCGATATAGTCGTCCTCGGCGATAGCCTCGGGCAAAACGAATTTTTGCGGCATCATGTCGTAGCTGTCGCATGTGGGCCCGAAAATCGTAAAGCCCCAGCTTTCGCCTGTCAGAACCTTGTCGCCACGCCAGACGCGCAGAGGCGGCATGAACTCGAGGATCATGGCTTCCATCAACGAGCCATAGACGCCATCGTTGAGATAGACCGACTGCTCGCCGCGCACGTGCTTGACGCGCAGCAACAGCGATGTGCAACCCGTGGAAAGACCACGGCCTGGTTCTGCAATCAGCTCGGGCTTGCTCGAGCCGAACGTGTCGGTCACCGCATTGCGGATCGTCTCGAAATAGACGTCGAGCGGGGGCGCTGAGTTGGTGATGTAAGGGGCGGGAAAACCGCCACCGATATTGAGCCGCTTCAGGTCGATCCCTGCAGCCTGCGAAATTCGGCCAGCCGCCGCGATATGGCGCTCATAGGCATAGGCTTCCTCGCACTGGCTGCCCACATGGAAGCAGAGTGATGTGGAATAGCCCATGGCCTTGGCCAGCGTGGCGATCGAGATGGCGCCTTCTTCCATGACGCCGAACTTGGTGCCGAAATCATAGGATTTCAGCGCCTTGCCCGCCTTGAAACGTATCGTGACCTCGACATCCTCGCTCGGCGGGATCACCGTGGCGAGCTGATCGAGCTGGGCCACGTGGTCGATGGTGAACGAGCGCACGCCAAAGTCTTCATAGGCGCGCTGGATTTCGCGCCGCGACTTGATCGGATTGTTGTAGTGCATGCCCGCACCGGGCGCATATTCTGCGATCAGTGCCATCTCGGTATTGGACGCCACGTCATAGGCCTTGAGCCCCTCGCGGTGCATGATCTTGAGGATATGCGGGGAGGGGTTGGATTTGACCGCATAGGTCAAAAGTCCATCAAAGCCGGACTTGAAGGTATTGATAGCCTTGACCAATTCCGGTTCGGAAAACAAAAAGCTCGGGAAATCGGGCTCTTCGGTGGCGATCAGTTCGGCGGTGTTCGCGTAGCGGCGAGACGGCGCTTGGTCCATTGAGGCTGGATACCTTGTGCGGGGGTTGAAAGCGGCGGTGTATAGGCTGCATTGCCCCCCTCCGCAATGCAGTTTTTCAGCCTATAGACGCAGCTTGTGACGATTCTTTGCACACGGTCAAAAAGCGTTGCCATCCGGGCTCAACCTTACAGCTTTGTCACTTGAAACCGGGCCGCTCCGTCATACCTTCTAGCGCGTCGGTTGGAACCGGAGTGAATGCATGTTGCGCCAGATTGTCCTCGCCATCCTTATCGTCGCCAGCCCCGTGGTGGCTCACGCCCAGACCGAACGGCAGGTGCCCCAAAGCCAGGAACAGGTCCAGCTTTCCTACTCACCCATCGTCCGCGAGGTCGCACCCGCCGTGGTCAATGTCTATGCGACGCGGGTTGAACAGCAACGCATGATGACCGGCGATCCATTCTTCGACCGCTTCTTCGGCGACTCTCCATTCTTCCAGCAGCGCCCCCAGACTTCGCAATCGCTCGGCTCGGGCGTCATCGTATCGCCCGAGGGCATGATCCTCACCAACAATCACGTCGTTGAAAACGCCACCGATATTCGTGTCGTTACCAACGACGGACGTGAATACCCCGTCGATCTCGTTCTCGCCGACAGTGCCACCGATCTCGCCGTCCTCTCGGTGCGCGATCCGCAGGGCAGGGACTTCCCAATCGTGGAGTTCGCCGATTCCGACATGCTCGAAGTCGGCGATCTCGTCCTCGCCATCGGCAATCCGTTCGGCGTAGGGCAGTCTGTCTCTAGCGGCATCGTATCGGCCTTGGCGCGCACGGGGATGGGCATCACCGACTACCAGTTCTTCATTCAGACCGACGCCGCCATCAATCCCGGCAATTCGGGCGGCGCGCTGGTCGATATGAACGGCCGACTGGTCGGCATCAATACGGCGATCTTTACGCGCTCGGGCGGATCACAAGGCATCGGTTTTGCCATTCCGTCCAACATGGCCCGCGTCATTGCCGCCGCTGGCGAGGATGGCGGTCAGATCATCAGGCCATGGTTCGGTGCCCAGACGCAAATGCTCGACGTCGATCTGGCCGCCAGCCTTGGGCTTGAAACGCCACGCGGCGCACTCGTCACCGAGATCGCTCCCGATAGCCCGGCTGCGGCCGCAGGTCTGGCATCGGGCGATGTGATCACATCCATCGACGGCATTGCGGTTCAAGACCCCGAAGCCCTCAACTATCGTATCGCGACCAAGCGGCTCGACTCCACCGCCGACCTGGTCCTTTGGCGTAACGGGACCCAATTGGCTGCCAATGTACGCCTCGTCGCGCCCCCCTCGATTTCCGCGCGCCAGGTCACTATATCGGGCAATACGCGATTTTCCGGCGCCATTGCCGCCGAACTCAGTCCTTCGCTCGCCCAGGAGCTCGGGCTCGGATTTTCGGCCCAAGGCATTGCCATCATCGATGTCGAACGGGGCAGTGCCGCCCAGCAACTGGGCTTGCGCCCCGGCGATGTCATCCTGACACTGAACGGCATGGAAATTCGTGATATTGAAACCTTCGAATCCGTCGCCAGCCAGCGCCCGCGATCCTGGCAAATCATGCTGCAGCGCGGCGGCAACGTCATCCGGTCCATAGTGGGCGGGTGACCCGGTCCAGAGAAAACCATGTCCGATCTCTTCCCCGAGGATATTCCGACCTCACGCCCCACCGACCAGCCCTCCGGCGACCGTCCGCTGGCCGATCGGCTGCGGCCCAAGTCGATCGACGAGGTGATCGGTCAGCAGCACATCATCGGCCCCGACGGCACCTTGCGCCGCATGCTCGGATCCGGACGCATGGGCTCGCTCATCTTGTGGGGACCGCCGGGCACCGGCAAGACCACGGTAGCGCGCCTTCTCGCCGATGCCGTCGACTATCGCTTCGAGCAGATTTCCGCGATCTTTTCGGGCGTCGCCGACCTCAAGAAGGTCTTTGAGACCGCGCGCACAGCACGCCGCGCCGGCCAGCGCACGCTGCTGTTCGTTGACGAAATCCACCGGTTCAACCGCGCCCAGCAGGACAGCTTCCTGCCCGTCATGGAAGACGGCACCGTGGTTCTGGTCGGGGCGACAACGGAAAACCCCAGCTTTGAACTGAACGCCGCCTTGATGAGCCGTGCGCAGGTTCTCAAGTTCACCAGCCTCGATCACGACGATCTCGAATCCTTGGCCCAACGCGCCGAGGCCGAACTCAACCAATCCCTGCCCGTCGATGACGACGCGCGCCAATCTCTCTTGGGCATGGCCGACGGCGATGGACGCGCACTGCTGGGCCTGATCGAAGAGATCATCGCCGCCACCGGTCCCGACGAAATTTTGGACCCCTCCGATCTCGTGCGTCTCGTCCAGCGCCGCGCGCCGATCTACGACAAGAGCCAGGACGGCCACTACAACCTTATCTCCGCCCTGCACAAGACGGTGCGCGGTTCGGACCCCGACGCAGCGCTCTATTATTTCGCGCGCATGATCGATGCCGGCGAAGATCCCATGTATCTCGCCCGCCGTCTCATCCGCATGGCAGTCGAAGATATCGGCATGGCAGACCCGCAGGCACTGCCTATCGCCACCGCGGCAAAGGACGCATACCACATGCTCGGATCGCCGGAGGGTGAACTGGCTCTGGCCGAGGTCGTCGTCTATCTGGCGACCGCTCCCAAATCCAACGCGCTCTACAATGCTTATAACCGCGCTCTAGCGCTGGCCAAAAAGACCGGCTCACCAACCCCGCCCATGGCCATCCTCAACGCCCCGACCAAGCTGATGAAGTCTGAAGGGTATGGCGAGGGCTATATCTATGACCACGACACCCCTGAAGGCTTTTCCGGCCAGGAATATTTCCCCGACCAGATCGGCCGTCAGGACTTCTACAAGCCGGTCGAACGCGGTTTCGAGCGCGAAATCAAAAAACGCATGGACTATTTCGGCAAGCTCAGGGCGTCGAAGGGTATGCCCTGATACCTCTTCGCTAACCAGGCGGTGAGGACAATACAGCGCCGATGATGATGACACTCGAAATGCCCGAAACTCTGAAAATGCGTGTCGATGGGCAGGCGCGAGAATTGGTATTTGGCGAGATCCCTTACATCGTCGCTTATCGCGTAACCGAGGTCGTCGAAATCCTCGCTGTCATGCACACGGCCAGAAAACGGCCAGATGAATGATGCCGCCTTAATAGGCTGACGTCGCGGCAATTTACCGCTAGAAGGTCCGCATCTTTTTCAGTTTGGCGCGGTTCGGGCCAATGTATGCATTCATTCTCGTCGGACTAGGTGGTGCCATTGGCTCGATGGCTCGCTTTGGTGTGTCGAAGCTGATACCGATCGGTTCGTTCCCGGTCGCAACGCTAACGGTCAATGTTGTGGGCTCACTGCTCATGGGCATCTTGATCGGCGCACTTGCCAAATGGGCTTCCGGCTGGGGCGATGGTGCGCGCCTGTTCCTTGCGGTCGGCGTGCTCGGCGGGTTCACCACCTTTTCCGCGTTCTCGCTCGATACGATCGTGTTGATCGAGCGCGGGCAGTGGGGCGCAGCTTTTGGATATGTTTTCGTTTCGGTTCTGGCTTCTTTGGCCGCAATCGGTGTTGGATTGTTGTTGATGCGTGGAGTGGCCTGATGAGCGGCGTCCAGTTAAGGGAAGTGGCACGAGACGAGGACGGAATGCGGATCGACCGCTGGTTCTCGGTGCATTTCCCGCACCTTTCATTTGGGCGCTTGCAGAAGCTGCTGCGCTCGGGCCAGGTTCGCGTCGACAGCGGGCGGGTCCAGACCAATGCGCGTCTCGTGGCCGGCCAGACCGTCCGCGTACCGCCGCTCGGTGACGTACCTGCCGAGACGGCGTCCGTGCCCCGCGTCAACGACAAGGACGCAGCGTTCCTGCGCGATCTGATCATCTATGAAGATGACGACGTCTATGTGTTCAACAAGCCCCACGGCCTTGCCGTGCAGGGCGGGTCGGGCACCAAGCGTCACCTCGATGGCATGCTGAAATCCCTACCCAACAAGAAGGGCGAGGCCCCGCGCCTCGTTCATCGCCTCGACCGTGACACGTCGGGCTGTCTTCTGGTCGCCAAGACGCGCGCCGCTGCCAGTCATTTCGGCACCGTCTTTCGCTCGCGTTCCGCCCGCAAGATTTATTGGGCGGTAACCGTCGGCGTGCCGCATCCGCGTCAGGGCCGGATTTCATGCTTTGTCGCCCGGCAGTCGACCCAGGATGGCGAGCAGATGGTTGTCGTCGACAACGGCGCCGAAGGCGCCCAGCATTCGGTGAGCTATTATTCGGTCACCGACAGCGCCGCCAATCAGTTCGCCTGGGTTACGCTCAAGCCCGTCACAGGGCGCACGCACCAATTGCGCGTCCACATGATGGAGCTCGGCACCCCCATCCTCGACGACCCGCGCTACAACACGCTTGATAACTGGAACTGGGAACGTCCCGACGAACTCGGCGATGGCCTCCATCTGCACGCGCGCCGTCTTGCCATTCCCCTGCGCAGCGGCAAGCGCCTCGACATCACGGCGCCGCTCCCGCCCCATATGAAGGCATCCTTCGATACCCTCGGTTTCGATGCCAACCAGTACGATGCGCAGGACGCCGATCCGGAGGATGACGCCTGATGGCCGAACCCCGTCTCATCATGTTCGACATGGATGGCACCCTCATCGATTCAGGCGCCATCATCGTCGATCATATGGCCGCGACGTTTCGCGACCATGGTCTCCCCGAGCCGACTGAAAAGATGTCGCATTCGGTGATCGGTCTCTCTCTGGAACTGGCAATGGAAACGCTCGCCCAGTGCGATGCCGAGACGGCCATTCTCATGGCTGGCACCTATCGCAAGCATTACCGTGCCATGCTCGCCGAGGGCCATCTTCGCGAACCGCTATACGCCGGTGCGCTCGACGCTCTTGATCGCCTGCGCAGCCACGAACCGTCTGTCCTCGGCATCGCCACGGGGAAGGGCCTGACCGGCGTTCACCGCATCCTGGCGCTGCACCAAATTGCCGACCGGTTCGTGACGCTGCAGACACCCGACCACAACCCCTCAAAGCCCCATCCCGGTATGATCTTGCGCGCCTGCGCGGAGACCGGCATCGATCCAGCCGCCACGGTCATGATCGGTGACACAACCTTCGATATGGAGCTCGGCCGTTCGGCCGGCGCCAAGACCATCGGTGTCACCTGGGGCTATCACTCCCGCGACGCCCTCGAAGGTTCGGGAGCGCAAATCATCATCGACGACTTCTCCCATCTCGATGACGCGATCGAAAAGGTTCTGAACTGATGCGAGAATTTTTGGAAGATGCATTCAAGCACCAGGATGCCGGTCTGGGTCGGCAGCAGAAAGATCGGCTGCAGGATCTGCCCAAACGCTTCTATACCGAGGTCGACGTTGTCGAGGACAACGGCATTTTTGCCGTCACTTTGAACAAGCGTGTTGCCAAGTCCCCGACAGGCAAGTCGATCATGACCACAAACGCCGATCTCGCTTCATATATGCGGCACGAATATGCGGCACAAACGACCCATATCGACCCTGCTACAATGCCTCATGTGCGGCTGATGAATTCGGCGATTGAAGGCGGCGAAGAGGCCGGGCCCGCCCTCATCGATGAAATCATCAAGTATGCATCCAATGATTTGCTGCTCTATCGGGCCGATACGCCGCGTGAGCTTGTCGAGCGACAAGAAGCGGTTTGGGATGCGGTTCTCGTCAAGATCGCGCGACATTTTGGCGTTAGTTTTCAACCCACTGTGGGCATTCTCCATCAAGAGCAACCGCGCGAGACGCTTGCGCGCCTCAGGGCCACACTCGCGGATTTGCACTACGTTCCGGCAACGGCGATGGTCTCGGTCACGGGGCTTACCGGCTCCGGTCTACTGGCCATCGGTCTGAAGGACAAACTCATCGACGCCGACGAAGCCTGGACGGCGGCACATGTCGATGAAGACTATCAGATTTCCCTCTGGGGAGAAGACTACGAAGCGGCCGCCAAGCGTACGCAGCGGCGCAGGGAGTTTGATGCGGCGGTCAATGTTATCAGGCTCTTAGCCTGATTTCTGGCCAGATCGATTCATCAGCCAATCGGCAATTTTGGGCGCGATCTCGCGGACGGGATCGATGACGAATTCGCGTTGATGGGCAAAGGGGTGGGGCAGGGTGAGCCTCTGGCTCTCGAGCTCCAGCCGGTCATAGGCGATCACGTCGATATCGATCAGTCGCGGCCCCCAGTGCTCGACCCTGACGCGGCCCAATGCGGCTTCTGTCGCAAGGCAAAAATCGAGAAGCGCAATTGGCTCCAGGCTGGTTTCGATCAGCACGGCACCATTGTGAAACTGCGCCTGATCGGTCTTGCCCCAAGGCTCGCTCACGATGATAGAGCTCTGTTTCAGCAGGGTTATCTTTGGATGCGATGCAATCGCCGCAACGGCCTCGGTGATCTGGCGTGCCGGATCGCCCATATTGGCCCCCAGCGCGAGTACAACTCTCGCCATCAGACCTGCTCGCGCGTCCTGAGCATTTCGATGGCGGCCTCGCCAGCAACGATGGGCAAAGGTGCTTCTGGCTTGCGGACCTTGATCCTGATCCATTGAAGCCGATCGAACCGCTTGAAAAGCCTCACCATTATGTGGTGACCAAGTGCCTCGATGAGTTTGAAGCGCCTCTCTTCGAACGCCTCTTTTACCAGCTCGTAGACGTGCGCATAGGAGATGGTTGCCGAGACATCATCGGAGCGTGCGGCCTCAGACATATCCAAGCCGAGTTCGAGATCGATCCGAAAGCGCTGGCCGAGGGCGTTCTCTTCCATCATCACGCCGTGATAGCCGTAAAAGGCAAGTCCGGCCAAAATGATGCGGTCGCTGTCGGAAAACTGGGTCACAAACTTATCCCCCTGTGGCCGGCGGACCATAAAGTGTGGCGGATGAAACGCGCAAGGCGTCGCGGTTCTGGCGCACATCGTGAACGCGGAATATGTGCGCACCTTTGACGTAGCCAAGCACCGAAGTCGCAACCGTCCCGAAAACGCGGTCTTTCGGTGCCACATCGAGGAGATTGCCGATCATCCGCTTGCGCGAGGTGCCGACCAGTATGGGGAAACCCAGCGCGTGCAAATCGTCGATGCGATTGAGGAGGGCATAGTTCTCCTCGAACGATTTGGCAAAGCCGAACCCCGGGTCGAGGATGATTTGTTCGCGCGCCACACCGGCATCGAGGGCAATCTGGATCGATTTGGTCAGCCAGCGCCTGATCTCGTCAATGATGTCGAGAGAGGTGTCGCGCTCGGGATCCCAGTGCATTGCGATCACGGGTGCGCCGTGGTGCGCCGCTACATCCGCGATCTCAGGATCACGCTGCAAGCCATGGACATCATTGATGATTTTTGCTCCGGCCTGAATGGCCTGATCGGCGACGAGAGCCTTATAGGTATCGATTGAGATGACCCGACCAAAGCGCATGTCCGCCAGCGCATCGAGAACCGGCATCACCCGGTCGAGTTCGTCCTGAACCCCAATCTCATCAGAGCCCGGCCGCGTGCTCTCGCCGCCAAGATCGATGATATCGGCGCCTTCGGCCGCAAGTGTTCTCGCCTGTTCGACAGCGGCTTCGACACCCGAGAAATCCCCGCCATCTGAAAAGCTATCGGGGGTTACGTTGAGAATGCCCATTACCACCGGTTGGCGGCCCAGCGTCAGTGGGCCACCATCCATCGGTACGGCGAACGCCTCGTGAATCACTGCACCGTTCCGGCAGGGACCGCATAGAGATCGTATTCGTCAGAATCTACGACAGTCACCGAAATCATGTCGCCGGGCTTGATGCCTGTGGCGTTCTCGACGATCACATTGCCGTCGATCTCCGGTGCGTCCCATTTGGAACGCGCGATGACGCGCTGCTCTTCCGGCTCCACATCGTCGACCAGCACGTCGATGGTGCGACCGACCCTGCTGGCCAGTTGCTGGGCCGAAACCTCCTGCAGCGCCTCCATGAGGCGTCCATAGCGCTCCTGCTTGATCTCGTCCGGGATTTCCTGAAGGCCGAGATCATTGGCTCGTGCGCCCGTCACCGGCTCGTATGGAAACGCTCCGGCGCGGTCGATCCTGGTCTCCTTGACCCAATCGAGCAGCATGCTGAAATCTTCCTCGGTTTCGCCAGGAAAGCCGACGATGAACGTCGAGCGGATCGCCAGATCGGGGCAGACTTCGCGCCATTTGCGGATGCGATCGGCGGTCTTTTCCTGATTGGCCGGACGCCGCATGGATTTGAGAACCTGCGGGCTGGCATGCTGGAAGGGGATGTCGAGGTAGGGCAAAATCACGCCATCGCGCATCAGTGGAATGACGTTATCGACATGGGGGTAGGGGTAGACGTAATGCATGCGCACCCACGCGCCCAGCTGTCCCAATTCTTCGGCCAGTGTCTGAAAGCGTGCTTCGACCTGACGGCCGCGATAGGGCGAGGTGGCGTATTTCGTATCGACGCCATAGGCGCTGGTATCCTGGGAAATCACCATGATTTCCTTGACCCCGGCCTTCACTAGTCGCTCTGCTTCGTAGAGAACCGAAGCAATAGGGCGGGAGACGAGGTCGCCGCGGATCGAGGGGATGATGCAGAAGGTGCAACGGTTGTTGCAGCCCTCGGAAATCTTTAGATAGGCATAGTGACGCGGCGTCAGCCGCAGGCCCTGCTCAGGCACCAGATCAACGAAAGCGTTGGGGATCGGCGGCACGGCTTCGTGCACGGCGCTGACCACGGCTTCATATTGATGAGCGCCGGAAATGGCCAGCACGCCGGGATGCGCCTTGCGGATCATCTCTTCTTCGCCGCCCAGGCAGCCGGTGACGATAACCTTGCCGTTTTCGCTCATCGCCTCTCCGATGGCGTCCAGGCTTTCGGCCTTGGCGCTGTCGAGAAAGCCGCAGGTGTTGACGATCACGACATCGGCGCCCTCATAGGACGGCGAAAAGCTGTAGCCTTGCGCGCGCAAGGTGGTGAGGATGCGTTCGGAATCCACCAGGGCCTTGGGGCATCCAAGGCTAACGAGGCCGACTTTGGGGGCGTTCTGCATGGGCGCGCTCATCGCGTGCTACCTGTCCTTCAAACAGCGAGAGTGCGAACGGCGCCCACCCGAAGGGTCGACTGCAAGGCTTGCACGTCTCGAAAGATTTGCGCGTGTCATAGCGCAAAGCGCGCAAAGGTCAATCTTGGCGCGCTCAAACCAGCCTTGTAGATGGGGCAGGGCTCGTTGAGATCAAGGCGCCGTCGTAGGCTTTTCTGGCGCATGTTCCGCCGGCTTGGGTGCATCCGCGTCGGGCATAATGGCCGGCTCTTCAGCCACGGGTGCTGCCACATCTGCCGGTGCCGGCTTTTTGGGCGTGACGGGTGCCGCGGCCGGCGTTGGCCGTTCCTCGATCTCCTCTGCCTCAGCCAGTTCCTCGAGCGCGTCCCGGACGTCGTCGATAAGTGACCCTGAGCTGCCGGTGGGCGTATAAGCGTCCGCCTCAGCTGTATGCGCCGTAAAATAGACGATTACGCCCTCGCAGACGATCCGAAGCACGACGAGCGCCAGCAGGCCGAACACTGCAATTTCAAGAAGACCCCAGAGCCCGCTGCCGAATCCGAACCGGAAGCTCGAAAAGAAATGGGTGACTGCCCAGAGCAGGATCGCCGCGAGCCCGAGAAAATAAAGAATCGTCACGAGCTTAGGCGCAATGATCCTGTTGAGGTTGAACAGGATGTTGCCCGTCGCGAGCTTCTTGAAATCGTCCATTGGCATGTCGTTCGATCCTTGCACCGGGAATCGCTGGAATTTGAGTGTGACCTTGTCCCCCTCAAAGGGTACTGGCAAGTCGCACGGGGCCAAAATGGCGCTCAAACTGGCTTTGGAGCGCTGAATCGACTTCCGGCATCGATACCAGCTGCCCGAGGTCTTCGAAGCTTGTGACGCCGTGCTGAGTGATACCACAGGGCACAATGCCGGAGTAGTGACCGAGGTCCGGGCTGATGTTGAGCGATATGCCGTGAAAGCTGGCCCAGCGCGACACACGGACGCCGATGGCCGCAATCTTGTCTTCGACCAGCGGACCTTTGTCCGGGCGCTTGACCCAGACACCAATCCGTCCGTCGCGCTTTTCGCCCTTGATGTTGAATGCAGCAAGCGTGTCGATCACCCAGTTTTCCAGGCCGGAGACTAGGCATCTGACATCGCGACCGCGCTCGCGAAGATCGAGCATGACATAGACCACGCGCTGGCCGGGGCCATGATAGGTGAACTGTCCACCGCGACCGGCTTCAAACACGGGAAATCTGTCGGGCGCGAGAAGGTCTTCGGCTCGCGCCGATGTGCCGGCCGTATAAAGCGGGGGGTGCTCGACCAGCCAAATGGCTTCTCCTGCCTCACCGTCGGCAATCGCCCGTGCCCTGGTACGCATTGTTTCGAGTGCATCGGGGTAGGAGACCAATTGCTCGGAAATGAACCAGTTGGCCGGTTTTTCGTCAGCGCGCACGAGCTTCCTGGCGCTGGCGCAACTCTGGCTTCCATCCGCGCTTAACGCTTCACTAACCATGCTCATTCAATGTCGTCCCAAATCGGCAGCTTTGATTCCAGTCATGTCCTACCCGCTGCCCAGGTCCGTTATGAATACGCTTGAAACCATCGAAATCGACGTCTCCGTGGAACTTGGTGCTGCAATTTTGCCGGTGCATCACCTGCTGCGGCTTGGGCGCGGCGCGGTCATCGAACTCGACGCGTTCGAGAACGATCCCATGCGTATCTATGCCAACAACACCCTGATCGCCAAGGGCGAGGTACAGGTGGATGACGGTCAGCTGCATGTGGTGGTGACCGAGAAGGTGATCAAGCCCGCGTAGCGTGCGGACAACTTTATCCCCAATCGATCAATTAGGCACTTGAGGGATCACAATCCTTTTGCTACATGCAGCCTCGCTTCGCCTGAGGGCGCAGCGTTCCCCAGACAGTGCGGTCGTGGCGGAATTGGTAGACGCGCAGCGTTGAGGTCGCTGTGGGGTAACTCCCGTGGAAGTTCGAGTCTTCTCGACCGCACCATCTCTGGCTCTTTGTAGCCGGCAAAGCCCCCAAGTTCAGACATCCCAGAACGCAGCATATAGCCGGGTGCTTGTGTTGCTGTTTTGCAGCAGGCGGGCGGCGCGATGTCTTGATTTGGTCCGTCACGAAGATGCGGCGCAATTATGGTGAGAGAAGTTTTAACTCTTATGGTTAATCTTCTCAGCATTGTTGATTCTCGGCTTGGGTAGCGATTGATGAGTCTTACGCGACGCGGTTTCCTTGTTGCATTGCCATTGTTTCTAGCGGCGTGTTCCACTCGCACGGCGCCGACCACGGATAGTGGTTCGGCTGTGCTAAATGCTTATGCGGCTATCCCGCATCCTGAATTTCCATTGCCGGCGCTCAATGCCCGGATGATCCAACCGCATCTGCGGCGGCAGGAAGTCGACTACGACACGAGCCATGCCAAGGGCACGCTGGTCGTGGATACACCGTCCAAATATCTGTATTACGTCCTCGGCGAAGGCAGGGCCATGCGCTACGGCATCGGCGTTGGCCGGGAAGGGCTAGCGTTGCGCGGGAATGCCTATGTCGGGCGCAAAGCCGAATGGCCAGGCTGGACGCCGACGGCCAATATGTTGCGGCGCGATCCTGAGGCGAACGGGCCGTATCGCAATGGCGTGCCCGGCGGGCTCAACAACCCGCTCGGCGCGCGCGCGCTTTACCTCTACCGCGGTGGTCGCGATACTATGTTCCGGATCCACGGCACCAATCAGCCGCAATCCATTGGTCTCGCCATGTCCTCGGGCTGTGTTCGCATGCTCAATCATGATGTGATCGACCTATACGAACGCGTGCCGAGCGGTGCGCGCGTGGTGGTCATTCAGGCCTAGGGCCTTAGTCTCTGACGATTTGAAGGCGGCCTCTCACGTGCGTGAGGGGCCGCTTTTCTTCATGGGGCGGCTCAGATATCGGCTGCCCGAGAGCCCGAAGCGCCACGGATGCTCGGTCGCCTTGCTTATCCCTATGCGAGGTCCTGCGACGATCTCGGCCGGGCATTGTTCAGGCGTGAAAGTAAATGGGGCTTGTGAAATCGCCCTACCGTTATGGCTGATGTCTATGCCCAGCGCTTGGGTCAAACATCCCGGGCCGCCGCAGAGCTTGCGCATGTCCGTGACGCCGCGACGCGCCATCATGGCAGCAATGCCGTCCGTCGGGGCCAGAGCGCGGATCAGGACGGCGCTGCCAGGTTGGCATACAGCGTTGACGCACCAATGAATGCCGTAGCTGCGATACACATAGATGGTGCCCGGTTCATCGAACATGGAAGCGTTTCGCGCCGTTAAACCGCGAAAGCTGTGTGATGCGGGATCGCTCAGCGTGTAGGCTTCAGTCTCCACGATGATCCCACCCACGCCGTCTACAAGAAACCTCGCCCCGATCATGCGGCGGGCGATCGTCACAGCGTCGCCATTGAAGAAGTCATTGATAGTGCTGGTCATCCCCGCAACATAGGTCGCCCGTCACACCATCGCCAGTCCTTCGTTTCGACCGTCTGATCCTGCGATGCGAACGCAGTTTCTGCCCTCCCCCTTGGCGGTGTAGAGGCGCTCGTCGGCCATTTTGTATAGCAACTCAAATTGTGTTTGATCATCGAACACCACGCCGCCAACGCTGACCGAGAGCGGATAGAGTTGGCCATCCACGGTGAAAATCGCTTGTGAAACGGCATTCCGAAGGCGCTCGGCGACAATTTCGGCAGCGTATCGGTCCACGGCTGGAAGGAAAATGCCGAACTCCTCGCCACCAATCCTGCCCACGCTGTCACCAGCACGCACCGAAGAACGAATGGCCTGGGCAATGATAGATAGCGCCTCGTCGCCATTCTGGTGCCCGAAGCGATCGTTGATGGTTTTGAAGTTGTCCGCATCAACAATGAGAAATGCACCGTGCATTTGCAGACCGGCGGCGAACATGTGCTCGAGTTTCGTTTCGACCAGGGTCGTGAACGCGCTGCGATTGAGGCATCTGGTAAGGCCATCGGTGGCCGCGATGATGCCCAACTTGCGATTGACCTCGGCCAGTTCGCGAAGTTTGAAAGAGAAATAGACAAACAAAGGCAGACCCGGCAGGAGCGGAAGAATTAGCGCCGCTTGAAGCGCGCGATTACGAACGATGGGGTCATCATGAGCGAATACCATCCCGTTATAGGCGAGTGAAATAACCATGCAGATCAAGGGTCCCAAGACGATCCAAGACCCTGTGCGCAACCAGTCCGCCCCATCTCGCGCCATCATCGCGCACCTCCCATGTCGGTCTGTCGACGCTGACATTAATAGATATAAGAGCCGGCTTATTTCAGCCTCTGCGCAAATACATAGGTATGGTTGGCTCGAGGGGCGTCAGGGTGCATGGACGCTTACTGGGCTGTGGTATTGGCGCGCGGCATACGGTACCCAAGCGAACGAGCCCAATTGATTCACGCGGATGGCCATCCGGATCAAAGGAGAGTTGCGATGAGCGAAGACGCCCCGACCCACCCCGACCTGGCCGCCGACAGTTCTATTCACGACGCAGAAGGCCGTCTCAGTGCTGATTGGCTGGATGCCCTGCGGGCTGAAATCGCCGCCGGGGATCGCGCTCGGCTCATCGAGCGCATGGCACCGCTGCATGAGTCGGAGACGGGCGATGTCATCGAGGCATTGACCGCAGACGAGCGTGTTGCGCTCGTGACCCTGCTTGGTGATGAGTTCGACTTTCTCGCGCTGACCGAAGTCGACGATTCCGTCCGCATCGAGCTTATGGAATCGCTGCCCAACGCCGACATCGCACGCGGCGTTGCCGATCTCGATAGCGATGACGCTGTTTATATTCTCGAAGATCTCGATCAGGACGACCGCGACGAAATCCTGTCCCAGATGCCGGCGTTCGAGCGGATATCGCTCAAGCGAAGCCTCGATTTCCCTGAAGACTCCGCCGGCCGGCGAATGCAGACTGATTTCATTGCCATTCCGCCATTCTGGACGGTAGGGCAGACCATCGACTATCTGCGTACCAATGACGACCTGCCCGACGATTTCTACCAGCTTTACGTCATAGACCCCGGCTACAATCTGCTCGGCACCATCCCCCTCGATCGCATACTGCGCGCCCAGCGTGCCACGCGCGTTCAGGACATCATGAACACGCAGGTCCGGCAGATCGAGGCTACGCTCGACCAGGAGGAAGCTGCACGCATTTTCGAGCGGTACGACCAGATCGAGGTGGCCGTTGTCGATGAAAGCCAGCGCCTCGTGGGGGTGCTCACCATCGACGACATCGTCGACGTCATCACGGAAGAGGCAAATGAGGACATTCACCGCCTAGGCGGCGTGGGCGATGAAGACATTTCCAAGACCGTGCCGGGCGTGGTGCGCAGCCGTGCAACATGGCTATTGGTCAATCTTGGCACCGCGACCCTCGCATCCCTCGTCATCGGTCTTTTCGATGCGACAATCGAACAGATGGTGGCTCTGGCGGTGCTTATGCCCATCGTGGCATCGATGGGCGGGGTGGCGGGCACTCAGACCATGACCGTCACGGTGCGCGCCATATCGCAGCGCGAACTCGACAAGAACAACGCAAAGCGTCTTATCTCACGCGAATTACTGGTAGGGCTCACCAATGGAGCAATATTTGCTGTCTTGCTCGGGTTGATAACAGCGTTCCGCTTCTCAAACCCTGCGCTCGGTGTGGTCATCGGAGCGGCCATGGTGGTCAACATGATCGTTGCCGGCGGGTGCGGTATTCTCATACCCATGGGTCTCGACAAGCTCAAGATCGACCCGGCCGTGGCATCATCGACATTCGTCATGACCCTTACCGACGTCGTCGGGTTCTTCGCCTTCCTGACACTCGCCGGTTGGTGGTTCGGGCTGTTCTAGGAGCGAATCGAGCCATGCACGGCGCGCAATCGAGAAATGATCGAATGTGGCGCGAACGTGGCTTGCGGACTGTGGGCCGGATCGTTAATTAGACGTTACCGAACGCGGCGCCTGCCGCCTCAGTCGGATGTGTAACAGTTCAAGGAGCTTGCATGCGTAGCCAATCCAAGGCCGTAT
Source organism: Pelagibacterium luteolum (assembly GCF_900100665.1). GTDB lineage: Bacteria > Pseudomonadota > Alphaproteobacteria > Rhizobiales > Devosiaceae > Pelagibacterium > Pelagibacterium luteolum. The sequence continues at coordinate 120,562 of NZ_FNCS01000008.1, read as the reverse complement.
GCTGGCGAGCAGCAAGCTGGACCTGTGTCGGTTTGATCTCGCTTGGTTTCATTGTCTCGGTCATTGCCGGCGCCTGATACGGCCTTTCGGTAGAGACCAGAGTCAGTTAGGACAAATGGAGTGCCCGGAAATGGTCGCTCCATTTTCTTTTTCAGGTTCGACATGCACATCATCAAGCTTTGCGTCGGTGTCTCTTCGGTGGAAGATTTGATCGCCTGGCGTGCCGAGCGGCGCGCAATAGGGCATGGACGTGCGGACGGATTCACTGTGCATCGCACGCGTATGATGCCGAAAAGGGCCGAGGAGATCGTCGGAACAGGATCGCTGTATTGGGTGATCGGCGGTGCCGTGCGGTGTCGACAGGCTATCGTCGCGCTGGACGCGGCCACCGATCACGAGGGGCGATCCTGTTGCGACATCGTTCTGGATCCAGAGATCGTCCGCACCGTGCCGTATCCACGACGGCCATTCCAGGGCTGGCGCTATCTCGACCCCAACGACTGCCCGCCCGATCTCGGAGCCTCAGGCGATGACTTGCCAGACGGCATGGCGAAGGAGCTGGCGGCGCTCGGCCTCATCTGAACAGCTCCAGGTTAACGATTCAGGAACCCTGAGAAGGCCCATCCGTTTGCTCTCCAGTGCAACACTACGGAGAAGTCAAATGGACCCGAGGACAGATAATGGGCTCAACGCCCGCGACCTGGACAGCCGTGAGACCGGAAATCTCATTGGAAGCGATAAGGTTGAAGGTACGTCCGTTTATGGCTCGAAAAACGACAAGATCGGCAAGATCGAGCGTCTCATGATAGACAAGCCCAGCGGAAAGGTCGCCTATGCCGTGCTAAGCTTTGGCGGTTTCCTGGGAATCGGCGATGATCATTATCCCGTGCCATGGGCCAAGCTCACCTATGACGAATCCATTGGTGGGTATCGCACCGATCTCTCCAAGGCCGAGCTTGATGAGGCGCCGCGCTACGGCTCCGACGACGATTATGAATGGAATGATCGCCAGCGGGCATTGGACGTCTACACCTATTATGGCGTTCCACCCTACTGGATCTAGCGACAGCGAATCTCGTGCCGGGGCGTGAACGCGCTCCGGCATTTTAATCAAATCAACAAGTCTTCCTGCCATTCATTGTCGAAAGCGACACTATTCCAGCTTGTCTGCATGGGGCGAAGCACCTCATTGTTTGGCCGCTTCGGCAAAAGTGTAGGGGACGACGATGAGAATCGAGCGCAACAACGCGCATGTTATTGTGCTGGGCAACGAAAAAGGTGGCTCAGGCAAATCCACGACAGCGATTCACTTGGCCGTCCAGTTGCTCTACGAGGGCCATCGTGTCGCAACAATAGATTGCGACAGCCGTCAGCAGACCTTCACCACCTATGTCCGCAATCGTCGCGAGTGGTCGCGGGCGCACGGGGTCTCCGTACCCCATCCCATTCATTTTCATCTGCCGCGTGCGCAAGACGATTCCGTTGCCGATAGCAATCGTCGTGAGTTCGATATGTTTCGCCAGGCCGTCGTTGACGTCGAGCGCGACGTCGATTTCCTGGTCATCGATACCCCGGGGTTCGATACGCATCTCACGCGCATTGCACACTCTCTGGCAGATACGCTTATCACTCCACTCAACGACAGCCTGATTGATCTCGACGTGGTGGCTCGCATCGACCCCGAGCGCGCGACCGTGGTCGAATTGAGCCACTATACCCGACTCGTTCAGCGGGCCCGGCGCGAGCGCCTGAGCATCGATGGTAGAACCATCGACTGGGTCCTTGTCCGCAACCGCATGAGTACGCTCAATTCACGCAACGCTCGCCTTATCCAACTTGGCCTCGACGCGGTGAGCGGGCGCGTCGGTTGTCGTATTGCGGATGGCATCGGCGAGCGTGTGGTTTTCCGCTCGCTTTTTCCAATCGGTATGACCGTGTTCGATCCTTTGGACGAGGAGGTGCTTGGTGGCGCGCCGTCCATGAGCCATGTCAGCGCCCGTCTGGAGTACCGCCATCTGATCGAGGCGCTTAATCTGCCATCCAGCCCTCAAATGAGCGCGACCGAGAGCCTTGGCTACGACGCAGCATTGAACGGCACGGCCTGAGCGTCAGACCAGGAGGGACTGCCCGCCATCGATCCACACTGGCGTGCCGGTAATGTGTCGCGAGGCATCTGAAGCCAGGAAGTGAACGAGATCGGCCACGTCCTCGGCACGTCCGGGCTCGCCGCCAGTCAGCGGGATATCCCCTTCAGGAAAATGAACCGGCACGGCCGCACGCTCGGCGTTCTCGCGATTTGTGTTCTCGTCGATATTGCTCTCGATGGCGCCCGGGCATATCGCATTCACGCGGATTTTGTACTGTGCCAGCTCCAGGGCGGTCATCTGCACCAGCGCGAGCTGACCCGCCTTTGTGGTAGAATAGGCCGAGGCCCCAGCGGTGGTAAAAGTTCGCGTCCCGTTGATCGATGAGGTCACGATAATCGAGCCGCCCTGCTGCTTGAGCAGGGGAACGGCAAACTTGAATGTAAGAAATGTCCCGCGGAGATTGATTGCGATCGTCTGGTCCCAGTCCTCGACATCAAGCTCGTCGATCGGTGCCCAGGTGCCATTTATGCCGGCATTCGCGAACACGATATCGAGGCGACCGAAGGACTGCTTGATCTGGTCGAAGGCAGAGATCATGTCGGCGAGGTCGGACACGTCGGCGTAGAGGGGCAGGGCGCGCTGCCCAAGCGCCTCGATTTCGGCGCATACCGTGTCGACCTCCTCTTTCGTGCGGCTCAACACGGCGACGTCCGCACCTTTGCGCGCCAGCTTGAGCGCGCTGGCCTTGCCTAGACCCGAGCCCGCGCCGGTCACGAGGGCGATTTTTCCTTTAACCGTCATTGAAGACCTCCGTGGTGCGATCACGGACTGCAACGGTCAGGGCGTGGTCTGGTTCCTGTCAGTCGCCGCTGGGCAGGTAAAGGCGCAGCGCGCGCTGCCCGGTTGGGCCGAAAACATCGAGATCGATGGCCACCGGCGGGTGGACCATCCGACGGGTACGGGAGGACAGTGCGAGCACAACCGAAAGCATATCAGTGACACGGCGGCGAACGGGTCGATGCCCTTCAATGCCGCGCGCCAAGGCACTTATGGCCGTAGCCTGGACGACCGGGTCCTCCGAGGCCAGCGGGGAGCTGGACCGAAAAGACTTCAGATCGGTCAGTCCGTTCCGTTCACTCATTGGGCGACTCCATACATTTGCGCCAACAGGAAAAGACGGGTGATTTATGATTTAGCCTTGCACCGCCAGACAGTTGATCGAAGCCTGGGTCAGTGCATCGCAGGTGGTCCGGGCCTGTGAGCGGTCCGCAAAGCCGGCAAAGCGGGCGCGGTAGTAGGTGACCCCGTTCCGGTCGAAAGGCTCGACATAGCCACGCAGATCGCCGAGCTGGTTGTTGGTCTGGGTCGCCTGGCTCAGCATCTGATTGGCGCCGTCTTCGGTGTTGGCAGCACCGACCTGAACAATCCAGCCGCCACCAGGTATCGTTACCGCACTGTTCGTCGTGACGAGATCGACGGGGCGTGCAATCGGAGCGGGGGGAACAAGAACCTGGCCGGGTTGCAATGTTCCCACTTCAGGTTCGGCAAGCCGCATTGTCTCGGCAATCCACGCACCGATCGGATCATCGGCCGGGTAGGCCGGTGTTTCCGGCATGACGCCTGTCGCCACGTAGGTTGCCTGATCGAGCGCGCTGTCCCCTGGACGCGCGGGAATATCTTCAGCCGCCACCACCTGGAAAGGGATGGTTTCGGGTTCGGCCGGACCGGTCGGCTCGGCCGCGGGGGCCGTTGGAGCAACCGGGTTGCCTGTCACGGCCGCCACCTGCATGGCTGCCTGTTCCGCGGTGATGACTGGCAATAGGCTCACAGGCCGTGCGGGCGGCAGGCCGCTCAGCGGCACGGCAACCCCTGCGGAGGCCACGGCAATGCCGTTACCCAGCAGCGTCGGCCGTGCGATCATGGCTTCGCGCCAATAGTCGCCCTGACGTGCCTGCGGAAGATAGGTCCGAACCAATTCCGCCACCCGAGAATTGCGCGACGCGCCGGTATTGAAGCCGAGCGCCACGACGACGATATGGCGGTTATTGGAGCGGGCAGCGGTCATCAGGTTGTAACCGGAGGCATTGATGTAGCCTGTCTTGATCCCGTCGACGCCATTCTGGCCCAGCAGCGCATTGTGGTTGCCGTATGTGCGGCTGCCATAGGTGAAGCTGCGGGTCTGGAAATATTGGTAGTAGTTGGGGAAGTGGAGATAGATGGCGCGAGCGAGGATGGCCTGATCGTTGGCCGTGGTCACCTGGCCGCTGTCTGGAAGGCCCGACGCATTTCGGTAGGTGGTGCGGCTCATGCCGAGTGCACGAGCCGTCTGGGTCATGCGCTGGCCGAACTGGCTCTCGGTCCCGGAGATATTTTCGCCGATGACGCGGGCGACGTCATTGGCGGAAAGCGTAACAAGAGCCTTGATGGCGTTTTCGACCGTGATGGTCGATCCGCGCTGCACGTAAAGCTTGGTCGGGACGGCTGCGGCGGCGTGTGCCGAAACGTTGAGCTTGCTGTCAAGGCGCAGACGCCCGGCTTCAAGCTCCTGGAACAGGATATAAAGCGTCATGACCTTGGTGAGCGAGGCGGGGTATCTCAGCTCATTGGCGTCGTCCTGATACAGGACTTGCCCGGTCTTGGCGTCGACCGCAATGCCTGCATAGGCGCGCGGCACGTTCTGCGCCGCGGCCGGGGCAGTCAGCGCCGAAGCGATGGCGATGGAAATGAAGGCAGTGAGGGCAAATCGCGCAAATGCGGCGCGCGTGGACTCTATACGCAGTAGGGTCGGCACCCGATACTCCAACTCTTTACTGGACCGGTTCGATACACGCCGAACCGTTCTACTCAACTCATTGCCAATGCGCGCGCGTCCCCCGAAACGCCACACGGCTCGAAACTCTTCAAGCAAGATAGGGCGACGCGGTTACAAATCGGTAAAGTGCATAAACTTTGATGCAAAAATCGGTGGGTATGGTTCACAGGAGTTTGATCGTTGTTTCGCCCCCTTAACATGGCCGCTAATTTGCCTACATAATGGGGCCGTCTAGCCTTTCTGATTTGGGACCATAGACCTTGCCTAAGCATGCCCACCCACCGCTCAACGACCGCATTAGATATATGAGCTTCCCCGGCGCACCCTTGCGCGCAACAGGGCCGAATAAGCGCGATCAGGATGATGAGGATGGGCAGGTTGGGGTCGTCACCAAGACGCGCCCCAAGACAAAGAAGCCGAGTCTTTATCGTGTGCTACTGCTCAATGACGACTACACTCCCATGGAGTTCGTAGTTGCCGTTCTCGAGCAGGTGTTCAACAAATCCGTGGAGGATGCCACTCGCATCATGTGGCACGTTCACAACCAAGGCGTGGGGGAATGCGGAATCTATCCTTATGAGGTGGCCGAAACCAAGGTCACACAAGTGATGGATGCCGCGCGCAGAAACTCCCATCCGCTGCAATGCGTGATGGAAAAGCAATAGGATAGGACCAACATGCCTTCTTTCTCCCGTGGTCTCGAAAAGGCACTTCATCAGGCGATGAATCTCGCTCGTGAGCGTTCGCATGAATTTGCGACGCTCGAGCACCTGTTGCTCGCCTTGACCGAAGATCGCGATACGATTTCGGTCCTCAATGGCTGCGATGTCGACATCGAAGCCCTGCGAACCGATCTTGAAGAATTTATCGATGAGGAGCTCGACAGCCTCATCGTACCCAACGGCCAGGACGCGCGTCCGACCGCTGCTTTTCAGCGCGTAATTCAGCGCGCGGTTATTCATGTACAATCGTCGGGCCGCGAGGAAGTAACGGGTGCAAACGTGCTTGTCGCCATCTTTGCGGAGCGCGAGAGCCACGCTGCCTATTTCCTCGAGCAGCAGGACATGACGCGGCTCGATGCCGTCAACTTCATCTCGCACGGTATCGCCAAATCCGGCCGTAATGCCGATCGTCCGATCCGCGGCGCGGAAGAGGGCGGGCCCGGCTTTGAAGGCGAGCAGGAACGCGGCGGCAACTCGGCGCCGCAGCAGAGTTCGGCGCTGGCCGATTTCTGTATCAACCTCAACGACAAGGCCAAGGCAGGCAAGATCGATCCGTTGATCGGGCGTGCTTCGGAGCTTGAGCGGACGATCCAGGTTCTGTGCCGGCGCTCCAAGAACAACCCGCTTTATGTGGGCGATCCCGGCGTGGGCAAGACGGCAATCGCCGAAGGTCTCGCCCGCCGCATCGTAGAGGGCGACGTCCCGGAAGTGCTCCATGATTCCGTCATCTATGCGCTCGACATGGGCTCGCTGCTTGCCGGCACGCGCTATCGAGGCGATTTCGAAGAACGCCTCAAGGCGATCATGAAGGAGCTCGAAAAGAAGGAGAACGTGATTCTCTTTATCGACGAGATCCATACTGTGATCGGTGCCGGTGCAACCTCGGGCGGCGCTTTGGACGCGTCCAACCTCCTCAAGCCTGCGCTGGCTTCGGGTGCGATCCGCTGCATCGGTTCGACGACCTATAAGGAATATCGCCAGTTCTTCGAGAAGGATCGCGCGCTGGTGCGCCGGTTCCAGAAGATCGACGTAAACGAGCCGACAATTCCCGACGCTATCGAGATCATGAAGGGTCTGCGTCCGTATTATGAGGGCTATCATAAGCTCAAATATACCGACGACGCCATCAAGGCTGCCGTTGAGCTCTCAGCCCGTTACATCAACGACCGCAAACTGCCCGACAAAGCGATCGACGTGGTTGACGAGACCGGGGCGCGGCAGATGCTGGTGACTGAGGACAAGCGTAAGAAGACCATCGATGTCGAAGATATCGAGGCGACGATAGCGACTATTGCGCGCATCCCGCCGAAATCGGTATCCAAATCCGACACCGAGCTTCTGGGCAGCCTGGAAACCAATCTCAAGCGTGTCGTCTTCGGTCAGGACAAGGCGATCGAAGCTCTCTCGTCGGCTATCAAGCTGGCGCGTGCCGGCTTGCGTGAACCTGAAAAGCCCATCGGGTCTTATCTGTTTACGGGGCCGACAGGCGTGGGCAAGACCGAGGTGGCCAAGCAACTAGCGGACACGCTGGGTGTGGAACTGCTCCGGTTCGACATGTCCGAATATATGGAGCGTCACACGGTCAGCCGTCTGATCGGCGCGCCTCCGGGCTATGTCGGGTTCGACCAGGGTGGCCTGATGACCGACGGCATCGATCAGCACCCCCATTCGGTGCTGCTGCTCGATGAGATCGAAAAGGCCCATCCGGACCTGTTCAACATTCTGTTGCAGGTGATGGATCACGGCAAGCTGACCGATCATTCGGGCAAGCAGGTCGATTTCCGCAACGTCATTTTGATCATGACATCCAATGTCGGTGCATCAGAACTGGCCAAATCGCCGATCGGCTTCGGACGCGTGCGTCAGGAAGGCGACGACGAGGAAGCGATCAATCGGATGTTTACGCCCGAGTTCCGCAACCGGCTCGATGCGATCATTTCCTTCGCACCGCTTCCGCCATCGACAGTCAACCGTGTGGTGGAGAAGTTCATCCTGCAGCTCGAAGGGCAGTTGGCCGAACGTGGCATCACGATCGAGCTTACGCCCGAGGCTGCGGCCTGGTTGGCCGAACGTGGCTATGACGAAAAGATGGGTGCGCGTCCGCTCGGCCGCGTGATCCAGGAATATGTCAAAAAGCCCTTGGCGGAAGAAGTGCTGTTTGGACTGCTGCAGAAGGGCGGATCGGTCAAGGTAACCGTCGTCGGTGAAGGTAGCGAGGCTCGGCTCGAGCTGGTCTCCGTGCCACCGCGTCCAGCCCGTCCCAAGGCCATCACTGGCCCGAAGGGCGGCAAAAAGCCGACCAAGAAGCCTGCCGCAAAGCCCAAGGGTGCTGAGCAGAACACTTGAGACCATCCGATAAATAGCAAGAAGGGCCGGTCATCGATCGGCCCTTTTTCATTTCGTTTTACCCGAAGTTATCCCCGAAATTCCCACAGGCTATGCGAGCGCTGCCCGGATCTTTTCCGCCTGCACCGAGAGTTGGTCATTGTCGGCCATCTGTCCCGTATGCGGCTGCAGCGGCACGCCGTCATACATGGGGATGATATGGAAATGCAGATGAAAGACGGTCTGGCCAGCCGGAGCTTCGTTGAACTGGGCGATCCGCAGTCCATCGGCGTTCATGGCGGTCATCACGGCGCGAGCGATCGTCTGGGTCTTCTGAATCAGGTTAGCGAGAACCTGCGGATCGGCATCCAAAATGTTGCGTGAGCCTGTCTTGGGGATCACCAGTGCATGTCCGGTCGATTGCGGCATGACATCCATGAAGGCGAAAATATCGTCGTCCTCATAGATCTTATGGCTTGGGATATCGCCTTTCAGGATCTTGCCGAAAATATTGTCCGGATCGTATGCGGTCATCGCCATCTCCTTTTGCGTTGTTCGGAGGTATAGCCCACCACGAGCGGGACGCAAAATGCAGCTAACCCTTTCTAAAGGGCGTGTAGTCGGCCAGTTCGGAATTCTGGAGTTCGACGTATCTGCGTTCGTCCTCAAGATATTCCGCCAACGCACGGCGCAGTCCGGGGTGGGCGAGATAGTGGATCGAGCGGGTCGTCACGGGTGCATATCCCCGCGCCAGCTTATGCTGGCCCTGTGCTCCAGCTTCAACGCGCTTTAGGCCATGGGCGATCGCGAAATCGATAGCCTGGTAGTAGCAAAGTTCGAAGTGGAGGAATGGGACATCTCTCACGGCGCCCCAATTGCGGCCATAGAGCGTATCACTGCCTAGAAAGTTCAGCGCACCTGCAATGTATTGAGCGCCATCGCGGGCCAGCATCAGGACGATGCGGTCGGACATTGTCTCCGAGATGAGCGAAAAGAACTCGCGATTGAGGTAGGGCCGCCCCCATTTGCGCGCGCCCGTGTCCATGTAAAACTCGTAGAACGCGTCCCAATGGCTCTCGGTCAGATCATTGCCAGTCACCCATTCGCAGGTGATCCCGTCAATCAGCGCCTCGCGCCGCTCCCGCTTGATGGACTTCCTCTTTCGCGACTGCAGCGTGTCGAGAAAGGCGTCGAAGCTCTCGTATCCATCGTTGGACCAATGGAATTGCGTGTCGTAGCGCGTAAGCCAGCCCGTTGCCGCGCCAATCTTTTCCTCGTTCTCGGTGACGAAAGTGGCGTGGACGGATGAGGCGTCGAGCTTGCCGGTCAGCGCTTGGGCCGCTTCAAGCAGCAGGATTTGCGTCTGGGTATCGGCGGCAAGAAGCTTTGGGGCGCTGGCAGGCGTGAAAGGAACCGAGCATTGCAGCTTGGGATAGTAATGTCCGCCGGCGCGTTCAATGGCATCGGCCCAGGCATGGTCGAAGACGTACTCGCCCATCGAGTGAGATTTGAGAAAGAGGGGCATCAGCCCCACCGCCGTATCGTCGCGGGACACCACGATGTGTTGCGGCTGCCAGCCGGTCCGAGCCGTGGCTGAGCCCGACTCTTCAAGCGCCAGAAAGAACGCGTGCTCTAGAAAAGGGTTCTGCGGGCGCGCGCTACCACCGGCTGCGAGCCTGTTCCAGGTGGAGGCGGGGATGGATGCGGTCGAGGGGTGAACCGTAACGGTCAGCTCGGATGATTCACTCAAAGGTCGGGATCGAATCCTTCAAAGACGATCTGGTCGGCGTGGTGCCGGGCGTTTGTGGCTTCGGCTGGCGATTTTATCGTCCAACTCATCACCTTTTGCCCTAGCGCGCGAAACAGGCGGATTGCGGGCAGCGGCAACGCCGTGCGCTCGCAGGATATGAATGTGAAGCGCGATACGGGGTAGTGCAAGAGATGCCTGAGCACAAATCGTTGACTGGCGGGCATGTCGCCATACCAGTCTGGACGATCATAGCCATAGGTGATGATGCCGAGCGGACCTGAATATCTCGCCTTCCGAACGGCGATCAGCATCTTGGGATCGAAGGACTTGATGACGAGGTCGCCGTTATAGCCGGCAATGCATTCCGCCACCCGCGCCGCGAGCCGCTGAGTCTCCTCGGGATCGGCCTGATGCTTAAGCTCGACAACCAGCGGGGCGCGCCCGGCAATCTGGTTCAGAAAGGCCAGGAAGGTTTGCGGACAGTCGTGCGTTGCACTCCCCAACAGAGGCATCGCGCAAATCTCTGCAGCCGTGACATCGCGCATAGCGCCGGTCTGGCCCACGAGGCGGTCGAGAACCGGATCGTGGAAAACGACAGCTTCCCCATCAGCCGAGAGTTGCAGATCGCACTCTATGCCAAAACCCCGGGCAATTGCGGCCTCGAAGGCAGAGGCCGAGTTTTCGATCACGCCACTGGTCTTGTCGTGCAGTCCGCGGTGGGCAATGGGGCGCAGAAACGGCACTGTCGTCATTTACTCAATCTCGATAACGGCGTCGATTTCCACTGCGGCGCCAAGGGGAAGGGAGGCCACGCCAAACGCGGCACGGGCGTGCTTACCCGCGTCACCCAACACTTTTATGAACAGATCGGATGCGCCGTTAGCCACAAGATGCTGCTCGTGAAAATCCGGCGTCGAGGCGACCAGCACCGTCAGCTTATGGACTGCCACAATAGTATCGAGAGGGGCGATCGTCCTTGCCTGCGCAAGAATGTTGATAGCGCAGAGTTCGGCCGCTCTTTGTCCAGTCGCGACGTCTGTACCATCGCCCAGGCGCCCCTTCAGCAGACCTTCAGAACCGCTCGACAACTGACCGGACACATAGAGCATGTTGCCCGCCCGGCGGACTGGAACATAGCTCGCAGCGGGAGCCGCAGGGGTGGGGAGGGTGATGCCCAGTTCAGTCAGCTTCTGCTCGATCGTCATCATTGGTCTCCGGCTTGTTCTCTTTGGTCTTGGGCTTTTGGTATAGTTTGCCACGCACCACGGCCTCGCGACCGAAGCGGTCACGGACGCGGTCGATGGCACGCTCAGCGGCGGCCTTTCTCGCAATAGCGGGTTCGATCAAGTCGACAGGGTCGTTGCCGTCCGCCGCTTCCAGACCGGTAACACCGATCCCGAGCAGCCGAAAGGCCGTGCCGTCGACCTCGCGGGCCAAAAGCTGGACACCGGTTTCATAAAGCGTCGTCGCCAGTTGCGTCGGGATCATAATGTGCTGAGCGCGCGTGCGCGATTTGGATCCTGCGGTCTTGAGCTTCAGCGTCACTGTGTCTCCAACCAGCCCCTGCTTTTTGAGCCGCTCGGACAATCGTTCGCTGAGTGACAGCAGGGCAGTGGATAGCGACTCGAAGTCTGCAAGATCCGAAAAGAAGGTCGTCTCGGTGCTCACTGACTTGGTTTCGCGTTCAGGCGAGACGCGACGGTAGTCCTCACCACGGGAAAGCTTGGCGAGACGGGCGCCCATCTCGCCATAGCGACGCATCAGGTCCTCCGGCGAGCGCCGCTGCAAATCGCCGATCGTCAAAAGCCCATCTTTGCGCAAGGTTTCGGCCATCACCTTGCCAACACCGAAGATGACGCTGATCGATTTGGTCGACAGCAGCTCTACCGTCTCTTTGACCCCAATCACGGCAAACCCGCGTGGTTTGTCCAATTCGGAAGCGATCTTTGCCAAGAACTTGTTATGGCTCAACCCGATCGAGATCGTGACGCCGATCTCGTCCTCGACGGCCTTGGCAAGGCGCGCCAATGACACCGCCGGCGCCGATTTATGCACCTTCTCAGTGCCGGAAAGATCGAGAAACGCTTCGTCGATCGACAGGGGCTGAACCAGCGGCGTCAGCGCTTCAAGCTTCTCGCGTATCTGACGGCTGACGCCGACATATTTGGCCATATTGACCTTGATCACCACGGCATCGGGGCAGAGACGCTTGGCCTGAAACATTGGCATGGCAGACCGCACACCGCTCATCCTGGCGATATAGCAGCAGGTCGAGACCACGCCACGTTGTCCGCCGCCCACGATGAGCGGCTTGTCGATCAGCGTGGGATCGTCGCGCTTTTCGACCGAGGCATAAAACGCGTCGCAGTCGATATGGGCGATCGAAAGCGCAAATAGCTCGTCGTGATAGATAACTCGTGGAGACCCGCATTTCGGGCAACGTTCAGGCCCGCGGGCCGCTTCGGCATGCGTCAGGCAATCGCGGCAGAGATAACCGCTCGCTGCCATTGGTTCAACTCTGCGGATTGAGGCCGTGCCAGACGCGCATCACCCGACTGACGTCGAGATTGGCGTTGGCGCACATGGCAAGAAGCTGCGGCTCGTTACGGGCAAAATAGTCGAGAAGACCTTCCGAGAGGGCGCGTGTGCCGACGGATTCGCGCAAGCGCTGCGGGGAATAACCCGCTAGCGCCATGAAGCGTTCGAGCTCTTCGACATCGCCCGCGAGCCAATTCAGGCACGCGTCGCCGATCATCAAAAGCTCACTGGACTCAACTCTCTCGCGCACGGCCTCAGACTCAGCGTATTTCTGGTTTCGTAATACATTGCTGATACCGCACTGCGATGACAATCGAAAGCGCCCGATGAGGGTGCGAGCGAAGGACCCCATGACCAAGACCGTAATGATCGTGGAGGACAACGAGCTCAATATGAAGCTTTTCCACGATCTCCTGGAATCGCGCGGCTACCACACAATCCAGACTCGCAACGGTATGGAAGCGCTCGATCTCGCGCGTGAGCATCACCCGGATCTGATACTCATGGACATTCAGCTGCCCGAAGTCTCGGGGCTGGTCGTGACCAAGTGGCTCAAGGAAGACGATGACCTCGCCGCAATACCGGTCATTGCGGTCACCGCATTTGCCATGAAAGGCGATGAGGAGCGTATCCGCCAAGGCGGTTGCGAGGGCTATATCTCCAAACCAATCTCCGTGCCTCACTTTTTGGAAACGATTGAAAGCTACATTGGCAAGGCCGAGTAGCCCGATTTTTCCCTGGAGCGGAGACGCGCGCCGTGACTGCACGAGTGCTCATCGTTGACGACATTCCAACGAATGTGAAGCTTCTCGAAGCGCGGCTTCTTGCCGAATATTTCGAGGTCGTCACCGCTTATTCCGGCCCGCAGGCTATCGAGATATGTCGGACGCAGGACATCGACATCGTGCTGCTCGACGTCATGATGCCAGAAATGGACGGGTTCGAGTGCTGCCAGATTCTCAAGCACGACGTTGCTACGTCTCATATCCCGATCGTCATGATTACCGCGCTGGACCAGCCGTCGGACCGGGTGAGGGGACTCGAGTCTGGTGCTGACGATTTCCTGACCAAGCCCGTCGACGACATCCAACTCCTCGCGCGGGTCAAAAGCCTCGTCCGGCTCAAGTCGCTGAGTGACGAGTTGCGCGCACGCGCGCGCACCAGCCACGAGATTGCTTTCGAGGACGCCTCGCGCTCCGAATACGGTATCGCGGTCGATCAAGGGCGCATCCTTGTCATAGACACCGAGCGGAGCCGCGCCGAGCGTCTGGAATCCTACCTGCGCGATCATCATCGCGTCACGGTTCTGACAGAACCGGCCGATGCGGTACTGCATATGGCCGGCGGGGAGTTCGAACTCGCTGTGGTCTCGATGGCGCTCGAAGGGTTCGATCCCTTGCGTGTCTGCTCGCAGATTCGCACCATTGACCAGACCCGCTCCGTTCCCATCGTTCTGGTTGCAGAAGAGCGTGATCGGCCTCAAATCGTCCGGGCGCTTGATCTCGGGGTGAATGATTTCATCATGCGCCCGATCGAGCGCCATGAACTTCTGGCGCGCGTGAAAACGCAGATCCGGCGTCAACGCTACACCGTCGAATTGCGCGAAAGCCTGAACTCCACGATGGCGATGGCCGTCATTGACGAGCTGACTGGGCTTTACAACCGCCGTTATTTCGAGCGGCATCTGGCCATGGTGCTGAACAAGGCGAAAACCCAGGACCGCGACATGGCCGTCATGTTGCTCGACATCGACTATTTCAAGCCCGTCAACGACACTTATGGCCACGACGTCGGCGACGCCGTACTCAAGGAATTCGCAGCACGGTTGCAGCGCAATATCCGTGGCGTCGATCTCGCGTGCCGGTTTGGCGGGGAGGAGTTCGTCGTCGTAATGCCCGATACGGATCTTCGCCAGGCTGAGAACGTCGCAGAGCGCGTGCGCAGTGCGATGGCGGACGATGGGTTCGCGGTGGGCACCGATCGTCCTCTGGCCATCACGGTCAGCGTGGGGATTGCGCTCAACGCCTATCAACTCGATACGCCGGAATCTGTGACCAAGCGGGCCGATATCGCGCTCTACCACGCCAAGCGCGCCGGGCGGAATCGCGTCGTCGCCGACTCAGCGCGCGCCGCTTAGAGCCGTCGCATCCCTGGTTGGCCCGCGCGTCAAGCGGAATCGGGTGCAGGTAAGGTTAATCTTTCATTATGATTTTTGAATCCGAGAGTGCAAACTCCGGATTTGCTTGGCTTGAGCAGGGCTGAGGAGTAGATTTCAAGAACTGAAACGGACGGGGCATCGCCTCACCGTTCAGTCTAACACCCTACGGTTTTCAGGTCCGCCGCAACTCCTGTTCCGTAGGGCGGCTGGCCCGGTTCGGACAAGAGTGGCCTCTTCGACAAACCGGCCCGGGTCAGCCACTTTTTTCACTGCAACAACAAAAAGCCCCGCTCAAGAGCGGGGCTTTTTCGTATGCCATCGAAAGCAGACCTATTACTTGATCTTGGCTTCCTTGAATTCGACATGCTTGCGCGCAACCGGATCATACTTGCGGAACGAGAGCTTCTCGGTCGCAGTACGGGTGTTCTTCTTGGTCACGTAAAAGAAGCCGGTGTCAGCGGTCGAAACCAGCTTGATCTTGATCGTGTTGGACTTTGCCATCGCGGTAGCCTTTGAAACAAATAGGCCGCGCGACGGTCTGTGCGCACGGCTCGGAAATGAGTTGGGCGCAAACTATGCATTTCGCGCCAAAAGTCAAGCGCACTCACGTGCGTTCGTCGTCCTCGATATCGCCGTATCTGTCCACCGGATCAAAGCCATGCATATACCGCGCCCATTGCAGTCCGACGATAGCGCCCTTGGTCATCGGCAGGAGGATGAGCGACGACAGGATGATCAAGGGAATCATCACCCAGAGATAGGTGAGGGGGTGCCAGGGCGTCGAGCCCATCTCCATGTGCAAGACGGCGCCCACCGCGATGTGCCCCACGATAGTGATCACAAGATAGGGCGGGGCGTCGTCTGCGCGGTGATGGTGAAGGTCGGTTCCGCAGTTGTCGCAGGTATCCACGACCTTTAGATATTTGCTGAACAGCTTGCCTTCGCCGCACGCGGGACAGCGACACTTGATGCCGTTGAGCATGGCCGGCCATGTGGGGCGGTGGGGACGCAATGTTACGTCGGTGAAAGTCATGCTATCTCCGTGAGCGCCGCCCATGCGACGCAGGCTTGGATCGCCGGGCATTGCGGCCACGTCCCGGACCTGGCGCCTTGACCCGTTCGCCCTGAGATAAGACCTCGAACCGTAAAGCGCCAGCCATGGGCGCTGCTTCAAGCAGTCGCACGTCAACTTTGTCGCCGATCCTGAACCGCTCCCCTGTGCGCTCGCCGATCAGCGCCTGCTGCTCTTCGAAATAGCGGAAATAGTCCTGACCAAGCGAGGAAACCGGCACGAAACCGTCCGCTCCGGTCTCATCCAGACGGACGAACAGGCCAGCGCCCACAAGGCCCGCAATGGTTCCGCGGAAGCGCGCGCCGATATGGCCCGCGAGGTATTGCGCAAGGAGGCGGTCGGAGGTTTCGCGTTCCGCGACCATCGCCCGGCGTTCGGTTGCGGAGATATGTTCGCCGATCGAGCCAAGCCGTCCTTCTTCTGCATCGGTCAGTCCGTCGTCGCCAAGATCGAGGGCGCGGATCAATGCGCGATGGACGATCAAATCGGAATAACGCCTGATCGGCGACGTGAAATGGGCATAGCGATCGAGATTGAGTCCGTAGTGGCCATAATTGCCCGGCGCATATTCGGCCTGCGCCTGACTGCGCAGGACCATTTCATTGACCTGCTGGCTCTTGCCGGCTTTTTCGGCGCGGAAGAGGATTTGATTGAAGTCGCGCGGGCGCAAGGCTTCGCTGCGCGGAACCGGCAGGTCGAGCGATTTTAGAAACTCGCCAAGGGTAACGATCTTTTCGCGGCTCGGTGCGTCGTGGACGCGATAGAGCAGGCCGATCTTATGTTTCTCAAGCGTTTCGGCAGCACAGACGTTGGAGAGGATCATCATCTCTTCGATCAGCTTGTGCGCGTCGAGCCGCTCGGGAACATAGACGTCCTTGACCATTCCATCTTCATCGAGGCGGATGCGGCGTTCCGGCAAATCCAGCGCGAGCGGGCCGCGACGGTCGCGCGCCGCTGATAGCGCGCCATAGGCAGCCCAGAGCGGCTTCAGCACGGGTTCGAGTAGTGGCCCGGTCACATCGTCCGGGTCACCATCGATCGCGGCCTGAGCCTGATTGTAGCTCAGCTTGGCGGCCGAGCGCATGATGACGCGATGGAAGGAGTGCTTTTTCTTGTTACCCTCGGCGTCGATGACGATCCGCAGCGCCATGGAGGCGCGGTTTTCGCCTTCGCGAAGCGAGCAAAGGTCGTTCGATATACGCTCTGGCAGCATCGGAACGACGCGGTCAGGAAAATAGACCGAATTGCCGCGAATAAAGCCCTCGCGATCCATCGCCGATCCCGTACGCACATAATAGGACACATCGGCGATCGCGACATGGATGATGAACCCGCCAGGGTTATCCGCATCCGTATCGGGCTCGGCATGAACCGCGTCATCGTGATCCTTGGCGTCGGCGGGATCGATGGTCACGAGCGGAATGTCGCGCCAATCTTCTCTGCCTTTCAGCGTCGCCTCAGTGGCCTCCTGAGCTTCCTTGAGAACGGAAGCGGGGAAGCGGTATGGAATATCGAGCGCATGGAGCGCGATCAGACTAACCGCACCTTCGGATTGCGGATTGCCGACGACATTGACCACTTTGGCGCGCGGGATCATCAAGCGCCCCGAGACGGTGACTTCAACCTCGACGAGATCCCCGTCCTTGGCTTCGCCGAGATCACCGGCGGCTATCCGCATTTCGCGGGCCTTGCGCTCGATGGGAACGAGGCGCGCCCCATCATCATCCATGCGAACGATGCCAAGATCGGCTTTGCGCGGTTTATCGAGCACTTTCATGGGGCGTGCGGTGTAAGTTGGGACGACCCCGTCACCGCGCTGAATTCGTGCTAGAATCCGATCGCCGGGCGCAGGGGCTACCCGCGCATCCTTACCCACTTCGACAGCGACCCGTGGCCGCTCGCCGCCGTCGTCATCCCATTTGGATGGAAAGGCGTGCAAATTCTCCGGATCGGCATCGGCAGGAATATCGAGGACAGTCACGGATGGAAGCTCTCCAACGGGACGCAATTCCTTGCGGCTCCGCGCCAGAAGGCCTTCCTTTTCCATGTCGCGCAAAAGCACCTTGAGCGGCACGCGATCGTCGCCCTTGATGTTGAAATGCCGGGCGATTTCCCGCTTGGAATTGATTTCCGGAAAGTCCGCGATCGCCTCGAGGATTGCTTCTCGTGTTGGAAGCTCGCCCGGTGCGAATTTGACGGCCTTCGCCTTGGGCTTTTTCCGTTCGGCGGCTGCCTGGGCACGCGAAGCGCTCTTGGCCATTTTTAATCCTTCCCGTAGACGCTCGACCTATCGAATCCGCGCTCCGTCTGGTCGCTGCCTTCAGGATAGTCGATTTCAGATCAATTGGTTAGTGCGTGCCGCGGTTTCGTTGGGGCGGCGATTTGGAAAGAGTTTTTCCAGCTTTAATGCCGCATTTGAAATATCAGCGCGTTGCGGTCCACACAAACCAGAGGCTACCATGCGCGCACTACACCAATTGGTCGTTCACTCACACGACCGCAAGAGAGGGGACACATTTCTCATGCCATGGGATAAAATCGCTCTGGCTTTGGCCGGCGCGCTTGCTACGGGCGTGCTGATGACCGGCGCCGCCCAGGCTCAAACCGACGCCAGCGTCTTGGCCGGCACCTGCGCAAACTGCCACGGCACAGATGGAAACTCGCCAGGCGCGATACCATCGATCGCCGGCTTGCCGTTTGAATACATTCTCGAACAGCTCCTGGCCTTCAAGGCCGACGAGGTGCCCGGCACGACGATCATGGGGCGCATCGCCAAGGGTTATAGCGACGAAGAGCTTGAAGCTCTCGCGCTGCATTTTTCCGAGATCGAGGAGTAGGGGCACGCCATGATTTCCAGACGTAAAGTCATCAAATCCGCCGCTGCCGCTTTTGCCGCTACGCCACTATTGTCCATGCCGTTCGTTGCGCGTGCCCAGACTGCCGGGCGCGTCGTGATCGTAGGCGGTGGGTTTGGCGGGGCGACTGCAGCCAAATATATCAAGCGGCGCAATCCCGATATCGCGGTTACGCTCGTTGAAGCCTCTCCGCGCTTCTACACCTGCCCGTTCTCGAACCTCTATCTCGGCGGTCTGCGAGACTTCGATTCCATTGGCCATTCGTTCGATGAACTCACCGACACCTATGGGGTCGAGCTGATCACCGAGTGGGCGGAAGGTGTGGATGGCGATGCGCATACGCTGACGCTTGCCTCTGGCGAGACGCTCGGTTACGACAAGCTTCTGTTGTCTCCGGGCATCGACATGCGCTGGGATGGCATTGAGGGCTATGACGAGGCAGCAGCAGAATTGGCGCCTCACGCCTGGAAAGCCGGGCCGCAGACCGAATTGCTGCGCAGCCAGTTAGAAGCGATGGACGACGGCGGACTGTTTATCCTTTCCGCCCCGGCCGATCCGTTCCGCTGCCCTCCCGGGCCTTATGAGCGGGTCTCGCTGATCGCCAACTATTTCAAGGAAAGCAAGCCCAGCTCCAAGATACTCATCCTCGACTCCAAGGATGCGTTTTCCAAGCAGGGCCTGTTCCAGGCCGGCTGGCAAGAGCTCTATGGCGATATGATCGAGTGGGTGAGCCTGTCCAATGATGGCCGGGTCATTCGCGTGGATGCTGAAAATCTTGAAGTCGAGACCGAGTTCGGTGAAATTCATCGGGCCGACGTTCTCAATGTTATTCCACCGCAAAAGGCCGGCTTCATTGCTGAAGCTGCCGGTGTGACCAATGAAGGTGGCTGGGTGCCGATCAATCCCGAAACCTTCGAATCCCAGCAGGTTTCCGATATCTATGTCGTTGGCGACGCCACAATTGCCGCGCCGATGCCGAAATCGGGCTTCAGCGCAAATGCGCAGGGCAAGGTCGCCGCTTCGGCCATCGTTGCCGCGCTCACCGGTGAAGAAGCGCCTGCGCCGTCCTGGGCCAACACCTGCTACAGTCTAATCGGCCCCGAATACGGCATCTCCGTTGCCGGCGTCTACCGTGTCGAGAACGGTGAAATCATCTCGGTCGAAGGCTCCGGTGGGGTCAGCCCTGCGGAAGCAGATGCGGAATTCCGCGCCGCCGAAGCCCGCTACGCCGTAGGCTGGTATGACGCCATAACCCAGGATATCTGGGGCTCTCAACCGGCGTGACAGGCATAACTTCACTTGAACAATTGGTGCTATGGGCGGGGCTGTTTATCGGCCTCGCCTTCGGCGTTTGTGGGCAAGTTACGGGCTTTTGCCTCATGCGCGGGCTCAAGACCTGGTGGGTGGATGCGGACGGTCGCAAGATACGTGCGTTTGCGCTCGCCATTGCCGTTGCGCTCGTCGGAAGTCAGGCACTTGATGCTCTCGGGTTGGTGACACTTACGCAGTCGCTCTATGTCCAACCGATGATCGCCGCGCCTGCCATTTTCCTCGGTGGGCTGGTCTTTGGCTTTGGCATGATCATGGCCAATGGCTGTGGCGCCCGCTCCCTGGTGCTTTTGGGCAGCGGAAACCTGCGCTCGCTTCTAGTTCTGCTCTGCCTCGGCGTTGCCGCTGCGGCGACGTTGACTGGGCTGATCGCACCCGTGAGGCTGTGGCTGCAGGGCATTGGTGTCTGGTCGCCAGCCACACAGGCGACAATCCCCCACCTTGTTACCGACTTGGGTCTCTCTTACGAATTGGCACGATGGATCGTCATTTCGGTTCTAGCGGGAGGATTGGCGATCTTTGCGTTTGCAAGCGCCCTGTTTCGTGCCGATTGGCGGGCTGTTTCCAGCGGCTTCGTTATCGGTGGGCTGGTGGTCGCTGGCTGGTATAGCACTGGCGTGCTAGGCGCGGATGATTTCGATCCGGCAGCTCTTGAATCACTTACCTTCATCGCGCCGATAGGCAACTCCATTCAATATGTCATGTTGGCAACCGGCCTACGGCTCAGTTTCGGGGTGACGGTCGTGGCTGGTGTTTTCCTCGGTGCATTGGCTTCAGCCTTGGCGACACGCACCGCAAAGCTTGAGGGGTTCACCAGGCCGCGCTCAATCCTGCGCTATGCTGGCGGTGGGGCCCTTATGGGAATCGGCGGCGCGTTGGCACTTGGATGCTCCATAGGGCAGGGGCTCACCGGGCTGTCGACCCTTGCGCTTGGGTCGTTCGTCGCTGCTGCCGGTATTCTGGCGGGGTCCGCACTTGGCCTTCGTGGTCCGTTCAAACTCGCAGCGCCGCAGCCTTGAGCCGAGCGGTGGGCAACCCTATATCTGGGACATGACTGATCCAATGGAAACACATTTTCGCCCGTCGCGGCGCTCGATCCTCGCCGGAACTGCTGCCGTCGCGGTAGGAGCCATGCTTCCACGTCTAGCCTTGGGAAACACCGGTGCGTGGAGCCGAGTAGACGACGCGATGGCCATTCTTGATGGTCGCGATCCTATCGCGCAGGGCGTCGTTCTCGATCTGCCCCTGATCTCGGAAAACGGCGCCGTGGTGCCGCTCGGGATTTCGATCGATCGTCCGATGGCCGAAGACGAGTACGTTCAGGCCATTCACGTCTTCGCGCCCGCGAACCCTTTTCCGCACATCGCCAGCTTTCGATATCCGAACGCGCGCTCCACCCCTCGGCTGGAAACGCGCGTTCGGCTCAATGAAAGCCAACCGGTCGTCGTGCTTGCTGAACTCAGCAGCGGCGCGGTGTTGGTCGGCGAAAGCGAGGTCAGGGTCACCGTTTCAGGGTGCCTTACGATGTCGGACACATACGATACCGAATCAGTGTTCCAGACCCGAGTTCGCGTCGAGCCGGGCGCGCCGACAAGCGTGCTGACTCTGATCAATCACCCCCAGGAAACCGGGCTGCGGACCAATGCGCAAGGCGAAATCATCCCCAAGCGACTGATCGAAAAGCTCGAAGCGCGCATCGGCGATGAACTGGTTTTCGAGGCCGATCTCCACAGATCGATATCGGCCAATCCCTATCTTAGGTTCTACATTCAGCCGGACGCACCCGGAACGCTCGATCTGGTATGGACCGAGGACACAGGCGAGACGGCGGAGTTTTCGCAAGACGTCGCCTGATTTCAAGGCGATTGGACATAGGGCCGAAGCGTTACGCTTCGGCCTTTTTCTTTGCGGCCTTGGGCTTTGCCGGAGCTTTGGCCTTGGTCGCGGTTTTTGCCGCAGCCTTCTTTTTTGGCGCCGCCTTTTTGGCTTTGGGCTTTGCCTTGGCCCCGCCCTTGGCGGCAATGAGTTCGAGCGCCTTTTCGAGCGTCACGTCTTCAGGCCCCAGATCCTTGGGCAACGTAGCATTCACCTTGCCCTGATTGACGTATGGCCCATAGCGACCGGCCCGGACCGAAATCGCGCCATCGTCATGCTCGAAGCTCTTGATCGCAGCAGCTGTCGCCCCGCGACCGCCACGCCCGCCGCCTGCGCGCTTCTCAGCCAACAGCGTGACAGCCCGGTTCAGCCCGACCGTGAACACTTCCTCCACATCAGGAAGGTTGGCGTAGGTGCCGTCGTGCAGGATGAACGGACCATAGCGCCCCAGCCCAGCGGTGATCGGTGTGCTCGTTTCAGGGTGCATCCCGACCTCACGCGGCAGGGAAAGCAATTTGAGGGCCTTTTCCAGGTCCATCTCGGTCGCATTCCAGCCCTTCGGCAGGCTCGAGCGCTTGGCGTCCTTATCCTCGCCCAACTGGACGTACGGACCGAAGCGACCCGTCTTGAGGTAGATTTCCGCCCCCGTTTCCGGATCGGCACCAAGGACACCGTCGCCAGCTGCCGCCTCGGAAGCCTGCCCGGTTGCGCTTTCGGCAAGCTGTTGCGTGTGCCGGCACTCGGGATAGTTCGAGCAGCCGATAAACGCGCCATACTTACCCAGCTTGAGCGAAAGCTGGCCCGTGCCGCAGGTCGGACAAATCCGCGGGTCGGTCCCATCGGGCTTTTCCGGGAAGATATGGTGGCCCAGAAGGTCGTTGAGCGCATCGAGCACTTCGGAGACCCTGAGGTCCTTGATCTCCTCGGTATGGTGCGAGAAGTCCTTCCAGAAGCGCCGCAGCACCTCCTTGTAGTCGATCTGGCCCGCCGAAATCTCGTCGAGCTCCTCTTCGAGCCCTGCCGTGAAGCCGTATTCGACATATTTGGTGAAAAAGCTCTGCAGGAAGGCCGTGACCAGCCGCCCACGATCCTCGGGGACGATGGCACGCTTTTCCAGCCGGATGTAGTCGCGGTCCTTGAGCGTGCCCAGTGTGGCCGCGTAGGTAGACGGACGACCGATGCCCAGCTCTTCCATCTTCTTGATCAGGCTCGCCTCGGTGTAGCGCGCCGGAGGCTGGGTGAAGTGCTGCTCGATATCCACCTGCTCAAGCGATGGCGTATCGCCCACCGCCAGAGCCGGAAGATCGCGGCCGTCTTCATCGTCCTCATCGGTCTTTTCGACGCCATAGACGCCAAGAAAGCCAGGAAACGTCACCACCGAACCGGTAGCGCGCAGCGTGATGTCTCGCCCCGCTGCAACGACATCGATATCTGCTGTCGTCCGCTCGATCTCGGCTGACCGCATCTGGCTGGCCAGTGCCCGACGCCAGATGAGCTGGTAAATCTTGTGCTGATCGGGATCAAGGTTACGCAGCGTATCCGGATGCTTGCCCAATTCGGTCGGGCGGATCGCTTCGTGCGCTTCCTGGGCGTTCTTGGCCTTGGTCTGATAAAGGCGCGGCTTTTCAGGCACGTATTCGGCGCCGAATTCCTTGCCGATAACCCGACGTGCTGCTTCGATCGCCTCGGGGGCCATCTGAACCGCGTCCGTACGCATATAGGTGATCAGCCCGTCCTCATAGAGACGCTGCGCGATCTGCATGGTCCGCGATGGCGACAGCGATAAACGCGATGAGGCGTCCTGCTGGAGCGTCGAGGTCGTGAACGGTGCATAGGGGTTTCGCTTGGTGGGCTTTTTGTCGACGCTGGTGATCTTGAAGCTGCCCGCTTCGATCGCCGACTTCAGCCCGGCAGCATCTTCGCCGGTCTTGACCGCGAGCTTGTCTGTCTTGGTGCCATCGACCGAATACAGCCGGGTCTCAAAGCTCTTGCCGGCCTGATTGAGCGTCGGCGTCACGCTCCAGTATTCCTGAGGCTTGAAGCGCTCGATCTCTTCCTCGCGCTCTGTCACCAGGCGCAGGGCAACCGATTGCACCCGCCCGGCAGACCGTGACCCTGGCAGCTTGCGCCAGAGAATGGGGGAGAGCGTAAAGCCGACCAGATAGTCGAGCGCGCGCCGCGCCAGATAGGCGTCAACGAGCGGGCCGTCGATATCGCGCGGGGACTTCATCGCCTCGGTCACGGCGTCTTTGGTGATCGCGTTGAACACCACGCGCTTGACCGGCATGTCCTTCTTGATGGCTTTCTTGTCCTTGAGCGCGTCCAGAAGGTGCCAGGAAATGGCCTCGCCTTCGCGATCAGGGTCAGTCGCCAGAATCAGTTCGTCAGCGCCTTTAAGCGCGCGCGTGATGTCGGCGAGACGTTTCTTGGAGTTGGAGTCGATCTCCCAACTCATCGCGAAATCTTCGTCGGGACGCACCGATCCATCCTTGGCCGGCAGATCGCGCACGTGCCCAAAGCTGGCCAGAACCTCGAAGTCCTTGCCCAGATATTTGTTGATGGTCTTGGCCTTGGCCGGGCTCTCGACGATAACGACTTTCATGCCTGTGACGGCTCCGCAACTGCTACTGAGCGTTCCCCGAAACAAGTGTCATCACCTATTCGGACTGGGAACGCGACAAATAAAAAAATGGAAGCAAGCTTGCTCCAGAACGCCTTGAATCACTGGAGGTAGGGCGCGAGTGACCTGCGCTCAAGGTCCGCGCAAAATGGTGAAGTCGCTAGGCGATGTCAATCGCGTGCCCGATTTGCCGTCCTGGACCGCGACAATTCATCCCCTCAAGGCGAACAATTGACCGGTGCGTTCGATCCGTCCCGCCAGTTCGAGTTCCAATAGCATGATCTGCATCGCACCGGCAGCAATTCCGGTTGCCTCGATCAGGACGTCGCTAGCCGTCGGCGCATGGCTAAGCGCTTCGATCAGCCGGCCACGCTCATCGTCTGTGGGTTCATTGTCCACAGGATGGGCATCTTCGGGTTCGCGCGTTTCAAAGAGCGGCAGGCGCGAGGGGTCGGCATGGGTCAGTTCGGAAACGATGTCGCGGGCGCATGTAACAAGCTTGGCGCCTTGCTGGATCAGATGATTGCCGCCTTCGGCACGCGGGTCGAGGGGGGAGCCAGGCACTGCGAAAACTTCGCGATCCTGCTCCAGGGCCAATCGCGCGGTGATCAGCGATCCCGACCGCTTGGCCGCCTCCACAATCACCACGCCCAGAGATATTCCGGCCACCAGCCTGTTGCGGCGGGGGAAGTCGCGCGCCCTTGGCTCCCAACCCAGTGGCATTTCCGTGACCAAAGCGCCGCCCTGATCGACGATCGCCTGAGCAAGATCGATGTTTTCCGGCGGATAGAGGCGATCCAGTCCTCCGGCCATCACGGCAATGGTACCGCTGGCAAGAGCTGCCTTGTGCGCAGCTGCATCTATGCCGCGCGCCAGACCGGAGACGACGACATAACCACCGGTGCCGAGATCGTTTGCCAGCATTTGCGCCATGCGACGACCGGCCGCCGACGCATTTCGAGCGCCAACGATGCCGACCGTTCGTGGAGCACCAAGGATAGCGTCCCCCATCACCGTGAGCAGTGGCGGCGGGCCGGCGACGTGTTTGAGATGCGGCGGATAGTCGGGGTCGGTGACGGCCACGAGGCGCGCGCCCATCTTGTCGATGCCCGCCATCTCGTCTTCGGCCTCGCCCTGCGAAGGTATCCGGATGGTCCGTCCGCCGCCGCGCTGCGCAAGATGGGGTAGGGCATCGAGCGCCGCTTCAGCTCCGCCGAACCGATTGATCAGTGCGCGGAAGGTCGAGGGTCCCACATTATCGCTTCGGATCAATCGTAACCATGCGACGCGCTGTTTGGGGGAAAGATTTGCGCGCTGCATGAAGCGTTCAGCCCTGTCCGGCAGGTTTTTTGTCCCCGATCCTGCTCTCGGTGCCCTTGAGCAGTCTGGCGATGTTCGTCCGGTGCGTTATGAACAAGGTTACCGACAGAACGAAGGTTGCGACGGTCAGCCATTCCCCTGAAAATGCGTAGGCGAACATTGGCGCGGTGGCCGCCGCGGTTAGCGCCGCCAGGGATGAATAGCGTCGCACAGCAGCGATCAGCAGCCACACCGCACAAAAGATGAGGCCGACGAGCCAGTTGAGAGCGAGAAGAATGCCGATATATGTCGCGACGCCTTTGCCGCCCTTAAAGCCGAGCCACACTGGAAAGACGTGGCCGAAAAAAGCCGCTACGCCGGCGAGCGTGGCCGCCTCATACCCCCAGAGCCAATAGGCGATCCCGACTGCTGCCGCGCCCTTGCCTGCGTCCCCAATCAGCGTAAGGGCGGCAAGGTCCTTGCGACCCGTCCGCAGAACGTTGGTTGCCCCTATGTTGCCCGAGCCTATGGACCGCACGTCGCCGACCCCGGCGAGTTGGGTCGCAAGGACGCCGAACGGGATCGAACCGAGCAGATATCCCAATATAAGTGCCAGCGCATATTGCGTCATGCGAAGGCGTCCTCCTCAAATACCGTCTTGCCGCCGACGATCGTCATCATGACTTTCCCGGACATGCGTGCGTTTTCGAACGTCGTGTTGCGCGACCGTGAGCGGATCGTAGCTTCCTCCACCAGCCATGGATAGTCCGGATCGAACAGGCAGAGATCGGCAGGTGCGCCCTTGGCGATACGGCCGGCATCCAGTCCTAATATTTCGGCTGGGCGCGATGTCATGGCGCGCAGCACGGTCGTCAGATCCAAATCGCCGGAGTGGACGAGGCGCAATGCCGCCGCAAGCAGGGTTTCAAGACCAATCGCCCCGACTGCTGCGTCAGCGAAAGGCTGGCGTTTGACCTCGGTATCTTGCGGATCGTGATCGGAATGAATGACGTCGACGACGCCTCTTTTGAGCGCGTCGACAAGCGCCAGCCGATCGTCTTCGCTTCGAAGCGGCGGGGATAGCTTGAAGAACGTGCGGTATGAGCCGACATCGTTCTCGTTGAGGCATAGATTGTTGATCGACGCCCCGACCGATATGGCATTGCTTCGCCGCTTGTAAAATTTGGCCAGTTCCGCCGACCGCGCGGTGGAAATCTGCGCGGCGTGGTAGCGGGCACCCGTCATTAGCGCTAGTTGTAGATCGCGATCGAGCGGAATGGTTTCGGCTTCGGTAGGAATGCCTTTCAGCCCGCGAAACGTCGCGAGCGCGCCGGCATTCATTACGCCATCCGAAACAAGGCTCGCTTCTGCGGGCAGATGTACGATCGGCACATCGAAATTGTTGGCGTAGATCATTGCCGCGCGCAGAACCGCGGTGCTCTGGATAGAGCTGCGCCCTTCCGTGAAGCAGACCGCGCCAGCTTCGCGCAATAGCCCGAACTCGGTCAGGTCCTGACCGCCGGTTCCCTTGGTGATCGACGCCGATGGGAGGACGTTGACGCAGGTCGTTGCCTCGGCATGGCGCGCGATGAACTCCACCAGCGCGCCATCGTCGATCACTGGTTGCGTATCGGGCATGACGACGATGGACGTCACGCCACCGGCAGCCGCGGCGCGTCCGGCGCTTTGCAGCGTCTCGCGATATTCGTGCCCCGGTTCACCGGTGAACACGCGCATATCGATGAGCCCTGGGGCGAGAACCATGCCCTTTGCGTCGATCCGCCGCGCGGCATCCGGACCGCCATCGACCGCGCCTTGCGTGATATCGGCGATCCTGTCGTTCTCGATAAGCACAGCGCCGCGCATGTCGGTATTGCTGGCTGGATCTATGATGCGTGCGTTTTCAATAAGGATGGGCTTATGCATCGTCCGCATCCTTGTTCAGTAGGGCATCGAGCACCGCCATACGTACAGCGACCCCCATTTCGACCTGTTGTGTGATGACCGATTGCGGGCCGTCCGCGATGGCCGGGTCGATCTCCACGCCTCGGTTCATTGGTCCTGGATGCATGACGAGCGCGTCGGCATTGGCATGGGAGAGCTTTTCGGCGTCCAGGCCATAAAACTTATAGTATTCGCGCACCGACGGGATCAGCTTGCCCGATGCGCGTTCGTTCTGAAGCCGAAGCATCATCACGACGTCCGCGCCCTCAAGACCCTTGCGCATATCGGTGAAGACTTCCGACGCCATCTGGTCGACGCCGCGCGGCAGCAGCGATTTTGGCGCGATCACGCGCGTTCGCGCACGCATTGCGCCGAGGAGGATCAGATTGGACCGGGCGACACGCGAATTGGCGATGTCGCCACAAATCGCCACGGTTAGCCCGTTCAGCCGTCCCTTGTGGCGCCGGATCGTTAGGGCATCGAGCAGCGCCTGTGTCGGATGTTCATGCGCGCCGTCGCCGGCGTTCAGCACAGCGCATTCGACCTTCTGGCTCAAGAGCTCGACCGCGCCGGATGATCCGTGGCGCACGACGATCGCGTCCGGCTGCATGGCATTGAGCGTGGCCGCCGTATCGACCAGGGTCTCACCCTTGGCGACCGAGGATGTGCGCACCGCCATATTCATGACCGTCGCGCCCAGCCGCTTGCCCGCAATCTCGAAGCTCGCCTGGGTGCGGGTGGAATTTTCAAAGAACAGATTGATCTGCGTCTTGCCCGCCAGATTGGGCAATGTCTTGCGCTGACGCGAGATCGGAATCATTGCCTCGGCGCGATCCAGGAGATCGATGATCTCTTGCTGGTTGAGCTGGGCGATGCCCAAAAGATGCCGATGACGGAAAGGAAGAAAAGAGCCCTTCGGGCTATCGGACGGGTCCGGTTGTCGTCGTGCCATTGTCTGTCCCACTCTCGACTAGCGGTCCCTAACCCATGGGGCAGGGAGCGGCAAGGGCAGGTTTGGCACTTTTCAGAGCTTTAACGCGGACGCAGCCGATCGAGCGCGCCCTGCAAAATGTAGCTCGCCGCAAGTTTGTCCACCACTTCGGCGCGCCGTGCCCGCGACAGATCGGCCTCGATCATCGTGCGTGTCACGGCCATGGTCGACATGCGCTCGTCCCAGAACACCATGGGGAGATCGATCTTTTGCTTGAGATTACGCACGAAAGCGCGGGCCGACTGAGCGCGTGGGCCTTCCGAGCCGTCCATGTTGAGCGGCAGACCGATCACGATCCCGGTCACATTGTTATGGGTGATCAGCGCCAAAAGCCTCTCTGCATCCGCTGTAAACTTCGCCCGCTTGATAGTTTCGATTGGTGACGCGGTCATGCGAAGGCTGTCAGAGATCGCAACGCCGATGGTCTTGGTACCCAAGTCCAGCCCCATGAGCTTGCCGGAGGGGTGGAGATCGGTGAGCGGGTTGGAGGTGTCCGACATGTCTCTTCCTTGCGGGCCTGGCCAAGGCGGCTTATCAGCAGTTTGCAGCGAGCTGGCAAGGAAAATGGCGCAATGAAGATCACGTGGTTTGGCGCAATGACGTACCGGATTCAGATTGGGGGTCGTATCATCGTCCTCGATCCCGAAGGCGCACCGGCAACCATTAACGTCGGCGAACTCGTCTCGGGCGCTGATTCCGTCATCCACCCTGACCCAACCGATCTCGAGGATTTCGAAGGCGCAGCGTGGCGACCCAGAAGGCGCGCGCGGCTTATCGATGAAGAGGAAGCGAGCCTTGTGCTCTACCGCCTGGACACCAGCGGCCTTATTGTCGACTCGCCTGACGAAGGCTTGCTGATCCTCGACCAAGCGACATCGTCCACGCAATATGATCGTTGGGCAGACGGCGCCGTTGTGATCCTGTCGGGCACCGGCCCTCAATGCGGCGCTCACGGCACGGCGCTTCTTGAAATTGCACGGCCCAAGCTCCTCGCGCTGGCGATCGACGACCACGATATCGATCCGGTATTCGATCTCCTGGCCCCCCTTCTGGGCGACACGAGCCTGATCGTGCTCGAACCGAGCCTTGCCGTTGAAATCTGAGGACCGATTTGGCGATTGCCTTTGGCCGAGTGCCGTTGCTAAAAGCCAATCAACCCAGACTGTAAACCCCACTCCAATCCCAGGAGATGCATATGTCGGTCGATGCCGATACCGTAAGGCGCATTGGGCGCCTCGCCCGCATCCGGATCACCGAGGATGAGGTTGCCTCCTATGAAGGCGAGCTCAACGCCATCCTTGGTTTCGTAGAGCAGCTCGACGAAGTGAACGTCGAAGGCGTCGAGCCGATGACGTCTGTTACACCGATGGTGCTGCGTCGTCGCGAGGACAAGGTGACCGATGGCGGCTATGCCGACCGTATCGTTGCCAACGCGCCGATCTCGGAAGACAATTTCTTCATGGTCCCCAAGGTCGTGGAGTAGGCCGTGGCCGTCACCGTTGCCATTGAGAGCCCGTTGCAAGACGAGGTGCGCGCCTTGATCGCCGCGCTCAACGACTATCTCACGCCTCTGTCTCCGGAAGAATTCCAGTTCAAGATGACCGTCGAACAGATGGCCGAACCGCATACCACAGTGTTCATTGCCCGGGACAATGAGGGCAGGGCCGTCGGATGCGGGGCGCTCAAGGTGCACGACGCTGCCTTCGGCGAAGTCAAGCGCATGTTCACGCTTCCCGAGGTCCGCGGCCAGCGCGCCGGATCGGCCATCCTGAACACAATAGAAGAAGCCGCCCGTGAAAAGGGCCTTTCAAAGCTCATGCTCGAGACCGGCGCGCGCGACACGATGGAACCCGCGCATCGCCTCTATGAACGCTCCGGTTTCGTTGCCCGCGGGCCGTTCCTCGACTACCCCGACAGCCCGTATTCAGCATTTTTCGAAAAGGCGCTCTGAAGGCGCCAAGAAGGATTTGTCCGTGACCGATTTGACCCGCCTGAGCCTCAAAGCCCTGCGCGACGGCCTTGCCGCCAAGGAATTTACCGCCCTCGAGGCCACCGACGCCTATGTTGCGGCCATCGAGGCGGGCAACGACAAGCTCAACGCCTATGTCGCCGTCACCGCTGATCAGGCGCGCGAAATGGCCAAGGCGTCCGATGCGCGCATTGCCAAAGGCGAAGCCGGTACACTCGAGGGCGTGCCGCTGGGCATCAAGGATCTGTTCGCCACAAAGGGCGTCCACACCCAGGCCGCCAGCCACATCCTGGACGGTTTTAAGCCTGAATATGAATCGACCGTCACCGCCAATCTCTGGCGTGACGGCGCCGTTATGCTGGGCAAGCTCAACATGGACGAGTTCGCCATGGGCTCATCCAACGAGACATCCTACTACGGCCCGGTCATTAACCCCTGGCGCGGCGAAAGCGACAACAAGGACTTGGTGCCCGGCGGCTCGTCCGGTGGCTCGGCATCGGCGGTGGCCGCATGGCTGTGCGCCGGCGCCACGGCGACCGACACTGGCGGCTCGATCCGCCAGCCAGCGGCGTTTACCGGCACGGTCGGCATCAAGCCCACTTATGGCCGCTGCTCGCGCTGGGGGACGGTCGCCTTCGCGTCCTCGCTCGATCAGGCTGGACCGATCGCTCGCACTGTCGAGGATTCGGCGCTCATGCTGCAGTCGATGTCCGGCTTTGACGAAAAAGATTCGACCTCGGTCGATGTCGCCGTTCCCGATTTCGCCGCCGCGGTCGAACGTGGCGTCAAAGGGCTGACTATCGGCGTACCTGCCGAATACCGCATGGATGGCATGCCCGAGGAGATCGAAAAGCTCTGGACGCAGGGCCTCGAATGGCTCAAGGCCGAAGGCGCCACGGTCAAGGATATCTCCTTGCCGCACACGAAGTACGCACTGCCCGCCTATTACATCGTCGCGCCGGCCGAAGCCTCGTCCAACCTCGCTCGCTACGACGGCGTCAAATACGGCCTGCGTGTTTCAGGCAAGGACATCACCGACCTGTACGAACTGACCCGCGCCGAAGGTTTTGGCCGCGAGGTCAAGCGCCGCGTGATGATCGGCACCTATGTGCTGTCCGCGGGCTATTACGACGCTTATTACGTCCGCGCCCAAAAAGTGCGCACGCTCATCAAGCGCGACTTCGAGGACGCGTTTAACGCCGGCGTCGATGCCATCCTGACCCCCGCTACGCCATCTGCGGCCTTCGGCATCGCCGACCAGGACATGGCCACCGATCCGGTCAAGATGTATCTCAACGACATCTTCACGGTGACGGTGAACATGGCCGGCCTGCCGGGCATCGCCGTTCCCGCCGGAAAGGACGGGCAGGGGCTTCCCCTCGGTCTGCAGCTCATCGGCAAGCCGTTCGACGAAGAAACGCTCTTTGCTGCCGCCCGTGTCATCGAGAAAAGCGCAGCGCTCGATCTGGCGCCCGCCAAATGGTGGTAATGAGCCAGGATGAGCTCGAAGAGCTGATCCTTTCAGGCAAGCCCGTCGAAAACGTCGATCTTTCCGACATCGACTGGACCGATATGCCAGATGGCGCGCTTAATGCGCGCCATTGTGTTTTTCGGGAAACCGGGCTGACCGATGCCGAGCTTGCAGGCGCGAAATTTACCGACTGCACGTTCGAACGCACGCGATTTGCCGGTGCCAACCTCACCGATGCGATATTTTCAGGCTGCTCGTTCTTTGATGGGGAGACCCGCGTCGGGTGCGATTTTTCTCGCGCTGATCTTGAGGGAGCGACTTTCGAGAACTGCAACCTCTCGACGTCTCGCTTTGGCCTTGCCGGTCTGTTCGGCGCCGTATTCAAAAATTGCAAGGCGGCTGGCGCAGATTTCGAAGACGCGCGGTTTTCTAAACAGGCGGGCAGCAGGCTCGCTATGTCTCGCGTGTCGTTCCTATCGACAAGACTGGATATGGCCAGTTTTCGCGGCGCCAAGCTCGACGATTGCGTTTTCTCCGAGTGCAGCCTGCGCCAGGCCGATCTGAGGCAGGTGTCGTTCGCCAGCGCCGACCTGCGCAATTCCGATTTCAGCGAAGCGAGCTTCAACGGCGCCTTTCTCGATAACGCAGACTGCCGTGGCGCAACGCTGCTCGGCGTCGACCTAACCCGCTTGTCCAGTTTCGAGGGCCTAAAGGTCTCGTCGGATCAACTGACTGACCTTGTGCGTCCCCTCGGCATCCGGGTCTTCCCCGCCACCCGTTGAGTTGCACAAGTCGCGCTTAGGCGCTAACTCAGAACCTCGTTTCACATACGGTATTCATCACCCCAATGTCCGACATCTTCACAACCCAGGATTGGTCCGCACCCCCCAAGGAGCTCAGCATGCCGCTACAGGCGCTCTGGTGGATCAAAAAGGGCGAGTTCCGCATGGGTCCCGAATGGGAAGAGGCCCATCGCATCGTCCAGCAGATGGAGGGCGTGGAGGCGTTCGACTGGGTTCACGCCCTGCTGCACTGGATCGAAGCCGACATGGGCAACGCTGATTACTGGTATCGCCGCGCCGGCAAACGCCGCACAGCACCTTCGGTGTCCCAGGAATGGGAACATCTGGCTATGATGCTCTCGGACGGCGCGAAGCACTAAAGCTGCTGTCCTGATGAATCAAACAGGAGCTCCAAGCTCTTGATTTGTCACGGTTGCAAGCCGCAAAACGGGCGTCTGCAAATTACCAGCTATCGACCCAACTGCTTCCTTGAGTCTGAAAGAAGCTCGGCGCCAGCCACACGCTTCCTTTCTCCCCTGGTGGGAGAAGGTGCCCCGTAGGCCGGATGAGGGGAGCTGAGTCTCCTCAACTACCCTTGCTCAAAAATAACTTATCCCCGCACCCCCAACCGCCTCCATAATCCCCGAACGAACCCGCTTTGATGGACGCAAGCGCAACGAACGTTTGGGCGGGTTTGGTTCGGGTTCCTTGCGGGTCGCCGCAGGGAGGGCCTAAACGTCACAAGTGCCGGTCGTCGGTACCCATACGGCGGCTTACCGGGGAAACCCGGCGGGGAGTTTGAAGCGGTTTGGCCGTGGCCAAAGCCGAAGGTCCGGTGGACCTTTGGCAGCGCCCAAACGCCCGGAGACCTATGGTCGGAGGGCCAAACCCCAGCCTTCTGAAGGGCGAGTAAGCCAAAAATCCCGAGCGCCTGGGGCGATGATCGCTTCATACTAAAAAACAAACTGCGGAGCGTTCATCGCCCCATGCCGTCTATCCGTCACCCGAGGCGATATCGCCGTCGGACGCCTTGCCGCGCGCAAAAGGTTGAAAATGGCAACCAGCCGTTGCAAACCAGCATCCATGGATAACGGAGCCGCGACATGACCGCTACGAAACTGCCCGCCGATTGTGAAACCAAGGACGACGTTCGCGTCGAGATCGACCGTATCGATCGCGCGCTTGTCGAGCTTTTTGCCGAGCGGCACGCCTATGTCACGCGGATGGCCGAGATCAAGACCGATCCCCATGAGGCCAACGATCCGGCGCGTATCAACGCCGTCATCGAGAAGCGCCGCAACCAGGCATTGGACCTCGATCTTGACGAAGATCAGGTGGAGTTGATCTGGCGCACATTAATTGACTGGAACATTAACTACGAAAAGGGCATCATCATCGCCCGGAACCGCAAAAAGTAGAGCCACTCAAATGCTCGAACAGCTGAATTTGCGCCGCGCCTCGATCGCCGAAGCTGACAAGCTCGGTCGGCTGGCCTTTGCGGCCTGGGATTCGAGCATGCGCCACGTCATCAATCCGGAATCCGAAGAGGCTCTGGACGTCGAGCGCGCGGCGCTCGAGCTGTCCTTCCAGCTTTTCTGTATCACGGCGTGCAATTCCATCACCGTCGCAGAGCACGATGGCGCCTTGGTCGGGTGGGGCGCTCGCGAGCCGATGAGCGATTATATCTCCGATCTCTGGGTTGCGCCGCCGCATCAGCGGAACGGTATCGGGCGCGCTCTGCTGTCGACTGTGGAACAGGACATCTTTCGGTCCGGCCATGATGTCAGCGTTCTCGAAACGCATGCCGAAAATGGCGGTGCGATCCGCTTCTACGCCCGCGAGGGCTATGGCATCGTCTGGCGCGGCATGAAGTTCTCTCGCATGCTCGGCCAGCGCGTGGAAAAAGTCCGCATGGAAAAGCAACTCGTGGTCACCGCCCATTAGGGTCTAGCGCCCCTCGACCATTTGTTTTATCCCCACTCCCAAGCCATTCGCGCAAGCAAGCGCCCTGAACATTTGAGCCAGGTTTTCGCCGCCATGACACTTGTCGACACACGCACTCCGACCCCGAAATACTTCATCTCCGGCGCCACGGGCGACTGGGAAATGGTGATCGGGATGGAAGTGCACGCTCAGGTCACATCCGAATCCAAATTGTTCTCAGGCTCATCCACCGAGTTCGGCAATTCGCCCAACGCCAACGTCTCCTTCGTCGACGCCGCGATGCCGGGCATGCTGCCAGTCATCAACGAAGAATGCGTGCGTCAGGCTGTCCGCACTGGCCTGGGCCTCAAGGCGCAGATCAACAAGCGCTCGGTGTTCGACCGCAAGAATTATTTCTACCCCGATCTGCCGCAGGGCTATCAGATTTCGCAGTTCAAGGACCCGATTGTCGGCGAAGGCAAGGTCATGCTCGATCTTGGCGAAGATGGCGAAGTGGAAATCGGCATCGAGCGGCTGCATCTGGAACAGGACGCCGGCAAGTCGATCCACGACCAGCATCCGAATATGAGCTTTGTCGATCTCAACCGCTCGGGCGTTGCGCTGATGGAGATTGTCTCCAAGCCCGATCTGCGCTCGTCGGAAGAAGCCAAGGCCTATCTGTCCAAGCTGCGCACCATCCTGCGCTATCTCGGGACCTGCGACGGCAATATGGAGCAGGGCTCTATGCGCGCCGATATCAACGTCTCCGTGCGCCGCCCGGGCGGTGAATTCGGCACCCGGTGCGAGATCAAGAACGTCAATTCCGTTCGCTTTGCCGGTCAGGCCATCGAATATGAGGCGCGCCGCCAGATCGACATCCTCGAAGACGGTGGCAAGATCGATCAGGAGACGCGTCTTTACGACCCTAAGACCGGCGAAACGCGGTCCATGCGAAGCAAGGAAGAAGCGCACGACTACCGCTATTTCCCCGATCCCGATCTGCTGCCGCTCGAATTCGACGACGCCTTCATCGAAATGCTGGCCAAGGATTTGCCCGAGCTGCCGGACGAAAAGAGCGCGCGGCTTATCAAGGATTATGGCGTGACGCCTTACGACGCCTCAGTTTTGGTCTCCGATCGTCGCTATTCCGACTTTTACGAGGATGTCGCTAAAGGTCGCGATGGGAAACTGGCCGCGAACTGGGTGATCAATGAATTCTTCGGCCGCCTGTCCAAGGAAGGGCTTTCGATCGATGACAGCCCGATGGACGCCAACCAACTGGGCGGGATCGTCGAGTTGATCACCAAGGGCGAGATTTCCGGCAAGATCGCCAAGGATCTGTTCGAGATCGTTTGGAGCGAAGGCGGTGTCCCGGCTGAACTCGTCGAGAGCCGTGGCATGAAGCAGGTGAGCGACACCGGCGCCATCGAAAAGATCGTCGATGACATCATCGCCGGGAACCCCGGTCAGGTTGAGGCGGTTAAGTCAAAACCCGGCCTTCTGGGCTGGTTTGTCGGTCAGGTCATGAAACAGACCGGCGGCAAGGCCAACCCGCAGGCCGTCAATGATATCTTGAAGGCCAAGCTCGGACTTGAATAGACGGGACGCTGGCCGAGGAGCCTCCATGGTCAGCACCAACCGCATCATCTTCAACATCCTTGCTCGCGACATCGAAGAGACCGCATTGTTTTACGAAACACTCTGCGGCCTCAAACGCATCTATACGAGCGACTGGTACATCGTGATGACCCCGACGGGGCTGATGGACGCGCTGACTTATGAGCTCGGCATCATAGATCAAGTTCACGAGAACGTGCCGAAAGCGGCGCGCGGTCATTTCCAGGGCGGGTATCTGACGATCGTTGTGGACGACGTGCATGCCGCGCACGCTAGGGCGCAGGAGCTAGGCGCCGAGATCGTCAGCCCGCCGACAGATACGAGCTACGGCCAGAGGCAAATGATCATTCGCGACCCCAACAGCGTCGTGGTCGATATCTCCTCACCCATGCCGCGATAGGAACGGGTTTGCTGAGCATTCGTTTGGCTTGGACGCAAACGGAGATTCACCATGACTGATCCGCAGCCCAACGATCCCGGCCCGACGGTGCCCAATCCCGATCCGATCTCGCCGATCCCTGGCAATACCGAACCGATCTCGCCGCAGCCCGACAGTCCGATCCCGGACCCATCCGATCCAATTCCTCAACCGCCCGAGCCAGAAATTCCGCCCAATCCGGGCGAACCGATCCAGCCGACGCGCAGCTAGAATTCAGAGGGCGAGAGTGGAACTCTCACTCTCGCCCTTTCAGTTGGCCGCATGCTTTCTCATGCCCAGCCAGCGCGGCAAGCGCCCGTCGAGCATCAACAGCCCGATAAAGATTGCGCCCATTCCTACGAGATGGGTCGGCAATACAACTTCATTCAGCAGCAAAAATCCGAACAGTATCGCCGAGACCGGTGCGATGAAGGTCGTCGCGGAGAAATTCGTCGCGCCGATGCGCGGCAGGATGCGATACATGATCTGGAACGTGAACGCGGTCGAAATCAACCCGATCGCCAGCGCAGCCGCCCAGGTTTCAGCCTGGACGATGACAGGGGCGCCTTCTACGATGAAGGTGACCGGCACCGCGGCAATTGCGGCTCCCGTCAGCGCGATGGCTGCGAAAACTGTCGGTTCGACGCCTTTGAAGCTGCGCGTAATGTTGAGCGACAGCGCATAACAGAATGTCGCCAGCAGGCATGCGCCAATGGCCCACAACTGCGATGAGCCGCCCGATGCAAGGGCAGGGGATGCCAGTATCGCTGCGCCGGTGAACCCTGCAACTACGCCGATCGATTTGTGCCGCGTGGCGCGCTCACCATCGAACCAGAAATGGGAAACGATCACCGTCATGATGGGCGTCAGCGCATTGACGATCGCCGCCACTCCGCTCGCCAGATGCGCCTGGGCCAGCGGGTAGAGCGCAAACGGGATCGCATAGGAGAGCACGCCCAAGAGGCCCAGCTTGATCCATAGCGAAGGCTCGCGCGGAATGGATTTGCGTAGGGCAAAGACCACCGCCCAGCAACCCAGCGCGCCAATACCAACCCGCAGGCTCGAAACCCACAGCGGTCCCAACTCCCGAATCAGAATGGCGTTGAAAATAAACGAAAACCCCCAGATCGCCCCAAGGGCTATGATCCAGAGCCAATCACGCATTGCCATTTTTGGGCCCCACACGGCGCGTCCACGCCTATTGGCTGGAGGCGAAAATAACTCAGGAAAAACGCTACGCTCAACCGAACAAGATGTCGAAGCAGTGTTTGCGATAGCAGATATCAATTGAGGTGATGAGGCGACCCGCTTTTGACGGCGGCGGCGCCTTAGCGAGGGTAAGCGACCTCGCCCGCCGCCAGCCGCCGAAGCGCCTCGGGATAGAGCTTATGCTCTTCAACCAGAACGCGTGCCGCCAGACTGCCGGGAGTGTCGTTCGGCAAAACCGGAACACGTGCCTGCGCTATCACCGGACCCTCGTCCAGCCCCGGTGTCACGAAGTGCACGCTACAGCCCGCTTCTGCCACGCCATCGGCAAGGGCACGAGCATGGGTATCCAGCCCCTTATAGTCAGGCAGCAGCGAGGGATGGATGTTGATAGCCTTGCCTTGCCATCGTGTCGTGAACTCCGGCGTGAGGATGCGCATGAACCCTGCCATGCAGACGATATCGGTTCGCCAGGCCTCAAGTATCGCCGTCAGGGCGTTTTCGAAGTCGAGCCTTGTTTCGAATTTGCTCTGCGCCAACGCGGCCGTCGTGATACCTTCGCCTCTGGCGGTATCTAACCCAGCCGCTGCTGCGCGATTGGAAAATACGCCTATGATTTCAGCGGGATAGTCGGGCGCCTTCGCAGCATGAATCAGGGCGGACATGTTCGATCCTCGCCCTGAGATGAGAATCGCAACCCGCTTGCGGTTGGTCATAGGGACAGCGCGCCGGAAAATTCCACGGCATCGCCAGTGCGCTCAACGAGTTCGCCCACGACGCTCGCCGTTTCCCCAAGCCCCTCAAGCTTTGCGACCAGCGCATCTGCGTCCTCCGCAGCCACCGCCACCAGCATGCCGACACCGCAGTTGAACGTACGCAGCATTTCGCGTTCGGCAATGCCGCCCTGCTGCGCCAGCCAGCCGAACACTTTTGGCGTTGCCACGGCGTTGAGGTCGACGCGCGCTGCGAGATGTTTTGGCAGCACACGCGGAATGTTCTCCTGAAACCCACCGCCCGTAATATGCGCAAGCGCCTTGATCCCGATCTCCGACCTGATCGCGTCGAGCAGCGGCTTCACATAAATCCGCGTCGGCGTCAGCAGCGCCTCGCCGAGCGTCTGGCCATCGGCGAACGGCGCCGCGTCCGACCAGTTCATGCCGGAATTGGCGACGATCTTGCGCACCAGTGAATAGCCGTTCGAATGCACGCCTGAGGAGGCGATCGCAACGAGCTTGTCACCGGTGGCGATGTCGCTGCGGGGCAAGAGGGCGCCGCGCTCGGCGGCGCCGACGGCAAATCCGGCTAGGTCATAGTCATCGCCGTGATACATCCCCGGCATCTCGGCGGTCTCGCCGCCCAGGAGTGCGCAGCCGGCTTGCCGGCATCCTTCGGCGATGCCCTCAACGATTGCGGTACCCTGCGCCACATCGAGCGCGCCCGTGGCAAGATAGTCGAGAAAAAACAGCGGCTCGGCGCCTTGCACGACGATGTCATTGACGCACATCGCGACGAGATCGATACCGACCGTATTGTGAACGCCCGCGTCGATGGCAATGCGAAGCTTGGTGCCCACGCCATCATTGGCAGCCACCAGTATGGGGTCCTCAAAGCCAGCGGCCTTTAGGTCGAACAGCCCACCAAAGCCGCCTATTTCGCCATCCGCACCGCTGCGTCGCGTCGATTTGACAGCAGGCTTGATCGCTTCGACAAGCGCGTTGCCAGCATCGATATCGACGCCCGCCTGCTTGTACGACAAACCGTTCGATGGCATTTTCGTGCTGTCAGGCATGAGCCGCATGTTATCCACTTGGCTACCCACAGCCTCGGCGGGGCAGCAGATTGACGTTGATCGTGCCCGCTAGGGGCTATAATCGATGGCTGATAGCGGCTCACGGCGCTAGGTGCAAGGACAACAATCGGGGACTCCCATGTCGCTCAAGACCCAGCTCTTAGCCTGGTGCATATTGCTGGTCGTGATCGGACTGTTTGTCTGGTTGTTCCGCGGCATTCTCCTGCCGTTCGTTTTGGGCATAGGCCTGGCCTATCTCCTCAACCCGCTCGTCGGCAAAATGGCGAGTGGTGGCCTACCCCGATGGCTGGCGGTCGTCCTGGTCATGTTGTCCGTCGCGTTGCTCGTAATCCTCGTTTTCTTGATCGTCGTGCCGTTGCTTGTTCAGCAGGCCATCGGCCTGGCGGGTAATTTGCCGTTCTATTTTGGTCAGTTGCAAACATTCGTTGAGTCCATGGTTCCGCGATTGGAGCAGTGGCTTGGCCCTCAGCGCATGGGCGAACTGCAAACCGGCATCGAGCAGATGTTTGCCGACGTCATCGGCATCGTCACAAATCTCACCGGTCAGATTATGCAATCGGGCGCGGGCCTCATTGGTTCGCTCACGGTATTGATCGTCACACCCGTCGTTGCGGTTTACATGCTGTTTGATTGGGACCGCATGTCGGCAAGCGTTAACGGCATGCTGCCGCCGCGCTACAAAAGCGAAGTTGGTGCCCTGATGACTGAAATGGATCAGGCGATCGGCGGGTTTTTGCGCGGGCAGGGAGCGGTCCTGCTCATTCTGGCCGCCTATTACGGTATCGCGCTGTCGCTGGCAGGGCTTCATTTCGGTCTCGCCATCGGCATCATGGCGGGGCTTTTCAGCTTCATTCCATATCTTGGCTCGTTCCTGGGCCTCGTGCTCTCAATGGGCGTGGGATTGGTTCAGTTCTGGCCGGACTGGGTGATGATTTCGGTGATCGGGGCGATCTATCTGTTCGGACAATTGCTCGAGAGCTATTTCCTTTACCCCAAGCTGGTCGGCTCCTCGATCCGCCTCCATCCTGTGTGGATGATGTTCGCCATCTTCGCGTTTGCGACCTTGTTCGGTATCGTTGGCGTTCTTCTGGCCGTCCCGTTGGCAGCCATCAGCGGCGTCTTGTTGCGCTGGGCGGTCGCCAAGTACAAGCAGAGCCCCCTTTACACCTACCATGAAGAACCGGACGCGCCGGCGGATGTGGTGATGACACCCGAGAGGCACGATGCGGTCCAAAGCGGCAAATAATATCCTGCCCGATCCGCACTCACAGGGTATCGCGCAACTCGTGCTGGACCTCGGTCACGTCGAGGCGCGGTCGCAGGATGATTTCATGGTCTGTGCGGGCAACGAGCTGGCGTTTGCACATGTGCTGGCCTATCCGGACTGGGCGATGCCGCTGACGCTTCTGGTAGGGGCCCCAAAATCAGGCAAGACCCATCTGGCAGGAATATGGATAGGGCGCTCTGGCGCCCTGGTTGCTGGCGCCGACGATTTGGAAACGCTTTCGCGAAAGGGTGGCCGGCATCCTGTTCTCGTCGAAGATGCCGACAGGGCGGGCTATGATGAAGCAGCGCTGTTCCATCTTTTAAACCAATCCATGCGTGACGAGCGTCCCTTGCTGATTACGGCCCGCACGCCTGTGCCCGATTGGCCATTCAAGACCAACGACGTCAAATCGCGAGCCCGTCTGGCGGCGCATTTCTCGCTGACTGCGCCCGATGACATCTTGTTGTCGCAGATGTTGGTGAAATTGTTCGCCGACAGGCAGTTGTCGGTCGATCCGAAAGTGATTTCCTATCTCGTCGGGCGTATGGAACGTTCCAGCGAAGAGGCGGTTGCGCTTGTGGATCTGGTCGATACCCTGTCACTGTCACGCGGTCGAGCCGTTACGCGCGCCATCGCTGCGGAGGCTCTGAACATGCGGGCCGCCGCGCATGGCGAACCTTTAGATCCGGAAGGCTGAACGATATGGACGACATGGCTTATACTACCGAGACGTCTGAAGACCTGTCGCCTGACATCGAAGCCCTGCGGTCTAGCCCGGCGCGTTTCGTCAATCGCGAGGTGAGCTGGCTTCAGTTCAACATGCGGGTGTTGGAAGAAGCTGCCAATCCGCACCATCCTTTGCTCGAGCGGCTGCGGTTCGTATCGATCTCTGCCAATAACCTCGACGAGTTCTTCATGGTGCGTGTGGCGGGGCTAAAGGGCCAGTTACGCGCCGGTTTGCCGCGCGAGAGCGCCGACGGCATGACCCCGTCTGAGCAGATCGAAGAGATCACGACGCTGGCCCAGCATCTTCACCTGGAGCAGCAGGATCAGTGGCAAACAATCCGCGAGGAGTTGTTTGAGCAGAACATCGTCATCCATGAAGCCAAGGATCTTGCACCCGAACAGGTAGAGTTTCTGCAAAAGATATTCCGCGAGGAGATATTTCCGGTCCTCACGCCCATTGCGATCGATCCGGCTCACCCCTTTCCGTTCATTCCCAATCTCGGTTTTTCCCTCGCCTTCCAGCTCGATCGCGCCACCGATAATTCGCGCCTGACCGCATTGGTCCGCATCCCCTCCAATCTGGATCGCTTCATCAAATTGCCGACAAAGGCGATTTCGGACCGCCAGGTCGAAATGGTGACCGTGGAAACCATGGTCAAAATCTTCTTTCACAAGATTTTCCCAGGCTACAATGTTGTCGGCAATGGGTCATTCCGCATCGTTCGGGACAGCGAAATCGAAATCGACGACGAAGCGGCGGACCTCGTGGTCGAGTTCGAATCCGCGTTGCGTCAACGCCGTCGTGGGCAGGTGATCCGGCTCGAGATTGAACGCTCCATGCCGCGTTCGCTCAAGCGCCTCATCGCAGAAGAGCTAGGCATCACGGCCGAGGACACGTTCGAAGTTGATGGTTTCATGGCGTTGGCCGATGCAGGCAAGATTTGTGAGCTCGATAGGCCCGAGCTCAAGTTCCCGCGCTATCACGCGCGCTTTCCCGAGCGCATCCGCGATCATCACGGCGATTGCTTTGCTGCGATCAAGGAAAAGGACATCGTCG
Organism: Pelagibacterium luteolum; assembly: GCF_900100665.1. Taxonomy (GTDB): domain Bacteria; phylum Pseudomonadota; class Alphaproteobacteria; order Rhizobiales; family Devosiaceae; genus Pelagibacterium; species Pelagibacterium luteolum. The sequence continues at coordinate 77,939 of NZ_FNCS01000008.1, read as the reverse complement.
TCCATCATCCTTACGAGAGTTTCGACGTCGTGGCCCAGTTCGTGGCGCAGGCAGCGCGCGATCCTGATGTCGTTGCCATCAAACAGACCCTATATCGGACGTCCAAAGACTCACCCATCGTCAAAGCCCTGGTTGCGGCAGCTGAAATGGGCAAGTCCGTGACTGCCCTCGTTGAATTGAAGGCCCGGTTCGACGAAGAGGCCAATATCCGTTGGGCGCGGGATTTGGAGCGGGCAGGAGTGCAGGTTGTCTTCGGCTTTATCGAGCTCAAGACCCATGCCAAGCTCAGCCAGGTGGTGCGGCGCGAAAAGGGCAAGCTCGTCTCTTACTGCCATGTCGGAACGGGCAATTACCATCCGGTTACGGCCAAGATTTACACTGACCTTTCCTATTTCACTGCCGATCCGACCCTCACGCGCGATGTCGCGCGGGTGTTCAACTTCATCACCGGCTATGCGCGGCCTAGCGAGTTGGAAGCGATTTCGATCTCGCCATTTTCGCTCCGTGCCAAGCTGATGGAGCATATCGCTACGGAAATGGAGCTGGCGCGTCGTGGCGAGCCTGCGGCCATCTGGTTCAAGTGCAATGCGCTCGTTGACCCCGAACTGATCGACGCGCTTTACGGGGCTAGTCAGGCAGGGGTGCAGATCGAGCTGATCGTGCGCGGAATTTGCTGCCTACGTCCGGGAATTCCGGGCTTTTCCGAAAACATTCGCGTCAAATCGATCGTTGGTCGTTTCCTTGAGCACTCGCGTATCTATTGCTTCGGTAATGGCCGCGAGATGCCCTCGCGCGACGCTGCGGTTTATATTTCCTCGGCGGACCTTATGCCGCGCAATCTCGACTGGCGCGTTGAAACGCTGGTGCCCATCAAGAACCGTACGGTTCACCGCCAGATTCTCGATCGCATCATGGTCGCCAATCTGCGCGATAATCAGCAAAGCTGGGAAGTTCTGCCCGATGGCACGGCTCAGCGGATCATGGCCGGCGAGGGCGAAGAGGCCTTCAATGCGCATGACTACTTCATGACCAATCCATCCCTGTCAGGGCGCGGCAGTGCCCTTCATGGCGATGGAGACGACGAGGACAACGACCTTTGATACGTTTCTGGAGCGTTGAATCCGATCCGGCCGGGCAGGGGCGTCTGGCGGGCGCCAAGCCGGTCGCCGTGCTCGACATCGGCTCGAACTCGGTGCGTCTTGTGGTTTACGAACGGCTCGCCCGCGCCTTGACCGTGCTCTACAACGAAAAATCATCGTCCACTCTGGGCCGCGGCGTCGCCGCCAGCGGCAAGCTCGCCGAGACAAGCGTTGCAAGCGCGCTCAAGGCCATTCGCCGCTTTGCACTGGTCTGCCGCCTGACCGAAGTCGGAGAGATTTACGCCATTGCGACCTCTGCAACGCGTGAGGCGAGCAATGGGCCGGAGTTCGCTAGGGCCGTCGAAGAAATCATCGGCGTTCCCGTCCGCGTTCTGTCGGGCGAGGAAGAAGCCCATTTCGCTGCCTACGGTATCGTCGCCGGCATGCCCGATTTCAAAGGCGTCGTCGGGGATCTGGGCGGCGGCAGTCTTGAGTTGGCACAAGTCGAGGACGGTGAAGATACCGGCGGGGAAACCCACGAGCTCGGTGTCATCCGCCTTCAGGACGACAGCAACATGTCCTCCAGTAAGGCCGTTTCGATCATCCGCGAGCGACTTCAGTCGTCCAAGTTGCTTGAGCCAGGAAAACGCAAGACGTTCGGCGCAATCGGGGGAACCTGGCGCTCTCTGGCAAAGCTCCATCAGGCGCGGTGCCAATATTCCTTGCACATGGTGCAGGACTACGCGGTTCCGGCCGCTGAGATCATCAGCTTGTGCGACGAGCTGGTCTCGGGCAATGGCGACAAGAAACTCGTCAAAGGCATCGAGACGGTTTCGGGTTCGCGCAAGGACCTTTTGCCATTCGGCGCCGCTGTTCTGGCCGAAGTTCTCCGCGCTGGAAAATTCGAGGAAGTGGTGTTTTCAGCGCTCGGGGTTCGCGAGGGCTATCTCTTCGATATCCTCGACGAGGGCGAAAAAGCGATCGATCCACTGCTGCAGGCTGCCGAGGAGATATCGCTGCTGCGCTCCCGGGCCCCGGAGTTTTCCCACGACCTGATCGTCGCCAGCAAAGCGTTCTTCGACCTGGTTGGCGTCTCGGAAACCCAAGAAGAGACCCGGCTTCGTGAAGCTGCGTGCTTCATGTCCGATATTGGCTGGCGGGCCCACCCGGACTATCGCGGGGAACAGTCCATACAGGCCGTCGCGTTTTCCGATATCGTCGGCGTTTCACACGCGGGCCGCGCCTTTCTGGCGCGCACGTTGGCGTTCCGCTACATGGGCTTCAAGCAGAAGAGTCCCAGCGCCAAGCTTCTTGATCTGACAGGCTCTAAGCTCGGCAAACGCTCCAAGCTTCTCGCTGCCTATTTCCGTGTCGCCTATCCGCTGGCCGCGGCGATGCCCGGCATCATTCCGCGCACCTATTTCGCCATCGATGGCAAGACGCTGGTTTTGCATCTGCCGTCAGATCTCGCCTTCCTTGATGGCGACCGCATCCGGGGACGCCACAGGCAGTTGGCGTCCGAGGCCGGCTTTAAAGACGGCACGATCCAGATCGATTGATAGGCGCCTACTGCGGGTCTACAGGGACTTCGATCACGCCCGTGCGGGTCGCGGCCAGCGCCAGTCGTCCGTGCTTGATCGCCAATGCTTTGTCGCCGAACAGCTTCCGCCGCCATCCCTGCAAGGCAGGCACGTCGGCGTTGTCGTCCAGAACGATAGCATCGATATCGTCGGACGACGCGATGATCCGGGTCGCGACGCCATTGTTGTCCGCCACCGCTTTGAGCCATACGCGCAGCAGATCACCAATCGCGCCCTTGGGGGAAGGCCCACGCGGACGATCGGGCATAGCCGGCAGCGCCGACTTGTCCATCGCTTCGACCTGTTTGATAACCTCGATGATTTCACCCGCAGCGCTCGATCGTCCGAACCCGCGCGGCACGGCGCGTAGCTTTTCGAACGCATCGGGACGGGTGGGGCGCTGCGTCGCCAATTCGGCCAGAGCATCATCCTTGATGATTCGACCACGCGGTTGATCATTGTCCTTGGCCCGCTGCTCGCGCCAAGCGGCCAGAGCCTGTAGAGCAGCAAGATCGCGTGGCTTATTTACCCGCGCCTTGACGCGCTTCCAGGCATCCTGCGGCTGGATCACATAGGTATCGACGCTTTCAAGGATCGCCATCTCGTCGGCGACCCACGACTCGCGCCGCGTCTTGGCGATCTCCCCACGCAGCGCCTCATACATGTCGCGCAAATGCGTCACATCGGCCAATGCGTAAGTAAGCTGCTTTTCGGTCAGCGGTCGGTGCGACCAATCGGTAAAGCGCGAGCTTTTGTCGATCTCGGCACCCACGATCGAGCGCACCAGATTGTCATACGAAATCGAATCGCCATGCCCGCAAACGCTTGCCGCGACCTGCGTGTCGAAGATCGGGTGCGGCACGGTGCCGAAAAGCTTGACGAAGATTTCGATATCCTGCCGCGCTGCGTGGAAAACCTTGGTGACCTCTGGATTGGCCAGCAACTCGGCAAATGGCGCGAGGTCGATCCCATCGGCCAGCGGGTCGATGATCACCGCTGTATCGATCGTCGCTGCCTGTACGAGGCACAGCTTGGGCCAGTAGGTTGTTTCGCGCAAAAACTCTGTGTCGACGGTGACGAAGTCGTACCCTGCGGCATCCTTGCAGAACGCTTCGAGTTCCCGCGTCGATGTAATGACCTGCATTGAGTTCGATATCCAATTGGAAAAAACGTGCTGGCTCTCCTAGCAGCAAAGCCGCACGCCGCCTAGGGTCAGCACCTGTGGCGGCTTGACATTTGAGGCGTCACATGCGCTTTTCCGGCACGAATTTCCCATTCCGTTTCGAAAGTTTTTCCCTGATGCATCGCTATCGTTCGCACACCTGCGCCCAGCTCAAAAAGGCAGATGTCGGCTCGACCGCGCGTCTTTCGGGGTGGGTCCACCGCATCCGCGACCATGGCGGCCTGCTGTTTCTCGATCTGCGCGACCACTATGGCATGACCCAGTGTGTCGTTGATCCCGATTCCCCTGCCTTTTCGGCCGCTGAAGGTATCCGCGCCGAGTGGGTCGTACGCATCGATGGCGAGGTCAAGGCCCGCACGCCGGAAACCACCAACAAGAACCTGCCCACCGGCGAAATCGAAGTGTTCATCCGCGAGATCGAGGTGCTCGGCAAGTCTGCCGAACTGCCACTCCCGGTGTTCGGCGAACCCGACTATCCCGAAGATATCCGCCTGCGCTATCGCTTCCTCGATCTGCGCCGCGAAACGCTGCACGCCAACATCGTCAAGCGCTCAAAAATCATCGCAGACATGCGCGCCCGCATGAACGAGATCGGATTTGGCGAGTATTCGACGCCGATTCTTACCGCTTCGTCGCCGGAAGGCGCGCGCGACTTTCTCGTGCCCAGCCGTATCCATCCCGGGAAATTCTTCGCACTGCCCCAAGCGCCCCAGCAGTACAAGCAATTACTTATGGTGGCGGGGTTTGATCGCTATTTCCAGATCGCTCCGTGTTTCCGCGACGAAGACCCGCGTGCCGACCGCCTGCCGGGTGAGTTCTACCAGCTCGACGTCGAGATGAGCTTTGTGACCCAGGAAGAAGTCTGGGACACGATGGAGCCGGTCCTGCGCGGAACATTCGAAGCCTTTGCCGACGGCAAGAAGGTCACGCAGAAATTCCCGCGCATCCCCTACGACGTGGCAATCCGGAAATACGGCTCGGACAAGCCCGACCTGCGCAACCCGATCGAAATGCAGGACGTCACCGACCATTTCCGCGACTCCGGGTTCAAGGTTTTTGCCGGCCAGATCGCCAACGATCCCAAGGTTGAAGTCTGGGCGATTCCTGGCCCGACTGGTGGAAGTCGCGCCTTCTGTGATCGCATGAATGCCTGGGCGCAGGGCGAGGGTCAGCCTGGACTTGGCTACATCTTCTTTAAGGACGGTGCGGGTTCTGGCCCGATTGCTAAGAACATTGGTGAAGAACGCACCGAAGCGATCCGCGCGCAGCTTGGTCTTAAGGACGGAGATGCCGTCTTCTTTGTCTGCGGCGTGCCTTCGAAGTTCTATTCGTTTGCCGGTGCTGCCCGTACCAAGGTTGGCACAGACCTCAATCTCATCGACCTCGACAGCTTCGAGTTGTGCTGGATCGTCGATTTCCCGTTCTATGAATGGGACGAGAACGAAAAGAAGATCGAGTTCGCCCACAACCCGTTCTCGATGCCACAGGGCGGCCGCGAGGCGCTCGAGACCCAGGATCCCCTGTCGCTCAAGGCTTATCAGTACGACGCGGTCTGCAATGGTTTTGAAATCGCCTCTGGCTCCATCCGGAACCAGGAGCCCGATACCATGATCGCAGCGTTCGAAAAGGTCGGTCTGTCGCGTTCCGACGTGGAACAGCGTTTCGGCGGCCTCTATCGTGCGTTCCAGTATGGTGCGCCGCCGCATGGTGGCATGGCAGCGGGTGTGGATCGCATCGTCATGCTTTTGTGCGGCGTGCAGAACCTGCGTGAGATCACGCTGTTCCCCATGAACCAGCAGGCCGAAGACCTGCTCATGGGCGCGCCGAGTGAGGCCTCGCCACGCCAGTTGCGCGAATTGCATCTGCGGCTCGACTTGCCGGCTGACAAGAAGAAGGGCTGAGCCTGCATCGTTAATGCGCACTTAAAGCCTTGCCCGTAAGGTGAGCCTAGGGGCTCAACACTAAGCGGGCAGGGCGTGCGTTCGCGATTTTCCAAAATGCTGCTTGTCTTGGTCGCACTACTGGCATTCCTGCCGGTCGTGGCGGTGGATTTCGTCCTCGACAGCTATGTCAAGGCGCGCGAGACCGAGCAATTGCAGACGGTGGCCGATGTCGTCACGCGTGATGCCATGGCCAGCGTGCACGAAGGCATCGCGTCGCTCCATCGCATCATCGCCGACAGCCCCTCGCTTTGTGCCGCGACGTTTCGCGGCAACGTCAGCCGCGAGCTCCAGTCCAGCTCCAATCTGCGCCAGGTCATCGTCGAAAATCTCGATGGCGTGCAGTACTGCTCGGCATACGATGCGGGCGTCAGCTATCGCGTTCAGTCCGAGAGCCTGACGATACCCGGCTATAGCGAAACGCTCAGCATCGTCACGCTGGACGGCGATTCCTCGCCGCTGCTCAAGATCACGCATCGTTCGAGCCAGCAGCGGACACTATCTGTCCTGCTTCCGGCCACGCCAATCCTCTTGCGCGGTGTCGGCCCGCTGTTGGGGGAGGGCACGTCTGTTGAAGTGGCCCTCACAAGCGGCGCCCCGATCATGACACTGGGCGACAAGGGGCCCGGCGCGACCGATAGTGCGGACACGCTGATGGCCCGTTCGTTTGCCGGCGAAATTCCACTTCGCGCCGAAGTTGCTGTGCCGTTCTCGCTTGTTCGTGCGCAATACACCCAGTTGGACGTGACGCTGACCATCGCTGCCTGCCTTATGGGTGCGATCCTTCTTGCGATGACCCTCCAGTATGCGCGGCGCACCAATATCGGACCGTTCGACCTCGAGCGCGCCATTATGGCCGGCGAGATGAAGCCGTATTATCAGCCTGTCATGAACCTCAAGACAGGCAAGCTCATCGGTTGCGAAGTGCTCATTCGCTGGGTCAAGAAAAACGGCGAGGTCGTCCCGCCCGGCGCCTTTATCGATTATGCCGAAATGAGCGGGCTCGCCATTCCGATGACACTTAGCCTGATGGAGCAGGTGCGGTTCGATCTCGACCACATCTGCCGTCAGGTTCCCGATTTCAAAGTGTCCATCAATCTTTTCGAAGGTCATTTCCGCGACGGTTCGATCGTCGAGGACATCCAGTCCGTCTTTGACGGCAGCGGTATCAGCTATCGACAGTTGGTGTTTGAGATTACCGAACGCCGTCCACTGGACGACAGGAACGCCGCCAACCGGGTCATGACGGCAATGCACAAGCTGGGCGTTCGCATCGCCATGGACGACGCCGGTACCGGCCACTCGAACCTCGCCTACCTGCAGACATTGGGTATCGACATCATCAAGATCGACCGAATCTTTGTGGAGATGATCAAAGACCCGACCGATCCCGTTCCAGTGATCGACGGTTTGATATCGATGGCGCGCGAACTCGACATCGATATCATTGCCGAGGGCGTCGAGACCCAGGCCCAGGCGCTTTATCTGCGCGGCAGGGATGTTGTGCTGGCTCAGGGCTATCTTTTTGCCCCGCCCATGCCGGCAAAGCCCTTCCTCACGCTGGCCCACGCCCTTAAGCCGCAGCCCCGCCAGAGCAACATCGCGCAGGATATCGCTGCTTAGGTTTGTCGCGAAAACCCAAGCTCGATCTCACAGCCCAAAAGATGGACCGGCAAGCCTTCCATTTTCGTTCGATTGGTGGCACTTAAAGCGCCGCAAATCGAGGAGACGGCATGACCGACGAACCGCGCGATCCGCAGAAGGCCCTCAAAGAGGCCGCGCTGCATTTCCATGAGCATCCCAAGCCCGGCAAGATCGAAATCACGCCGACCAAGCCGCTGGCCAATCAGCGCGACCTGGCGCTTGCCTATTCGCCCGGCGTTGCAGCGCCCTGCGAGGAAATCGCCGCCGATCCCGAGGCTGCTGCGAAATACACGTCGCGCGCCAATCTCGTCGCCGTCATCTCGAACGGCACTGCTGTCCTCGGACTGGGTAACATCGGTGCTCTGGCGTCCAAGCCGGTCATGGAAGGCAAGGCGGTTCTGTTCAAGAAGTTCGCCGGTATCGATTCCATCGACATCGAGATCGACGAGCAGGATCCCAAGAAATTCATCGAGACCGTTGCCCCGCTGTGGCCGAGCTTTGGTGGCATCAATCTCGAAGACATCAAGGCTCCCGACTGCTTCGAGATCGAAGAGGCGCTCAAGGCGCGCATGTCGATCCCGGTCTTCCACGACGACCAGCACGGCACCGCGATCATCGTGGCTGCTGCGGTCCTCAACGGTCTGCGCCTCGCCGGCAAGGATATCTCTAAGGTCAAGATCTGCACGTCCGGCGCCGGTGCCGCCGCCATCGCGTGTCTTAACATGCTGATCGAAGTCGGTGCGAAGCGCGAAAACATCTGGGTCGCCGACCGCGAAGGGCTGGTCACCACCCGCCGCGACAATTCGGTCGACCGCTGGCGCGGTGCGTTCGCCCAGGACAGCGACAAGACATCGCTGGCCGAAGTCATGGACGGTGCGGATATCTTCCTCGGCCTCTCCGCCGCAGGGGCGCTCAAGCGCGAAATGCTCAAGGACATGGCGGAAAATCCGCTGATCCTGGCGTTGTCCAACCCTGTGCCCGAGATCATGCCGGAAATCGCTCAGGAAGAGCGCCCGGACGCCATGATCTGTACCGGGCGGTCGGACTATCCTAACCAGGTCAACAACGTCCTGTGCTTCCCCTTCATCTTCCGTGGCGCACTCGACGTGGGTGCAACCACCATCAACGAAGAGATGAAGGCGGCCGCCGCGCACGCTATCGCCAAGTTGGCCCATGAGCCGGTGCTCGAAGCGATCCCCAGTGGTGCGTCCACATTTGGTCGCGACTACCTCATTCCCAATCCATTCGATCAGCGCCTGATCCTGCGCGTTGCGCCGGCTGTCGCCAAGGCCGCGATGGATTCGGGTGTGGCCCGTCGGCCCATCGAAGATTTCGATGCCTATAAAGACAGCTTGAACCGCTTCGTCTTCCGGTCCGGCATGGTCATGAAGCCAATGATCGAGCGTGCCCGCGCCGCCGGTCAGCGTATCGCCTTTGCCGATGGTGAGGACGAGCGCGTGCTGCGCGCCACCCAGGTGATTCTCGAAGAGCAGATGGCCCAGCCGATCCTCATTGGCCGCCCTTACGTCATCGAGCAGCGCATCGAGCGTTTCGGCCTTCAGCTGACGCCCGGCAAGGATTTCGAGGTCATCAACCCCGAAGACGATCCGCGCTACAAGGAATACGTCGCAGAGTTCCATTCGCTGGTGGGCCGCTCAGGCGTCACGCCCGACACCGCTCGCACCATCGTGCGCACCAATACCACGATCATCGGCGCCCTTGCCGTCAAGCGTGGCGATGCCGATGGTCTGATCTGTGGCCTGCAGGGCCGCTACATCAAGCATGTGCGCGACATCAAGTCGGTCATCGGACTGTCTGAAGGCATTTCAGATGCATCAGCGCTGTCGATGCTCATCATGCCGCGCGGCGTGTTCTTCCTTGCGGACACCTATGTCAACATGGACCCGAGCGCCGACGAACTCGTTTCGATCACGCTCCAGGCCCGCGATCACCTCAAGCGCTTCAACATCGAAGCCAAGGCGGCGCTGCTCAGCTATTCCAACTTCGGTTCCCGCGAGGGATCGACGTCGGAGAAGATGAAAGCGGTTTACGACAAGCTTAAAGTCGTCGCCCCCGACCTCATCGTCGAAGGCGAAATGCAGGGCGATCTGGCGCTCAACCAATCGCTCCGCGATCGCTACATTCCCGACTCCATCCTGCGCGGTGAAGCCAACCTTCTGGTCTTCCCCAATCTCGAAAGCGCGAATCTTTCCATGACCTTGCTCAAGGAAATGAACAACGCGCTTCCAGTCGGCCCGATCCTTATGGGCACCAGCAAGCCCGCCCATATCCTGGCGCCCTCGGTCACCAGTCGCGGCATCGTCAACATGACGGCCGTCACGGCCAATGAGAGCCTCGCGCTTATCCGCTAAATAAAAAAGGCGCCCCTCGGGGCGCCTTTTTCTTATTGGAATGCCGTCTCGGCAAAACTCCTTAGCTTTCGTGAGTGCAACCGTTCGACCGGTTGGCTGCGCAGGATTTCCATTGCTTTCAGCCCGATCAGCAAATGCCGGTTGACCTGGGTGCGATAGAAGTCGGACGCCATGCCGGGCAGTTTCAGTTCACCATGCAGCGGCTTGTCTGAGACGCACAGCAGCGTTCCATAAGGCACCCTGAACCGGAACCCGTTCGCGGCAATCGTGGCGCTCTCCATATCGAGCGCGATGGCCCGGGACTGGCTCAGTCGGCGCGTTATCTCGCTCTGATCACGCAGCTCCCAGTTGCGGTTGTCGATCGTGAACACCGTGCCGGTCCGCATGATCGCCTTGGCCTCGAGACCTTCGAGATGGGTGATCTCCTCAACCGCCTCCTGCAGCGCCACCTGTATCTCCGCAAGCGCTGGAATCGGCACCGTCACCGGCAGATCGTCGTCGAGCACGTGATCCTCGCGCACATAGCCATGCGCTAGCACGTAGTCGCCCAGCGACTGCGAGTTGCGTAGCCCCGCGCAGTGCCCCAGCATCAACCAGGCATGCGGGCGCAGCACCGCGATATGGTCGGTTGCCGTTTTGGCGTTCGACGGGCCGACGCCGATATTGATCATCGTGATCCCCCGACCATTCGGTGCCGTCAGATGATAAGCCGGCATCTGCGGTTGGCGCGCTGGCATCGCCCCCTCGGTGCTGCCGCCCAGCCTCGAATTGGTCGTCACAACATTTCCCGGCTCGACGAAGCTTTCGTAGAACTCATGCCCCTCGGCCATCCACTGATGCGCCAGGCGCGTGAACTCCTCGATATAGAACTGGTAGTTGGTGAAGATCACGAAGTTCTGGAAATGGTCCGGAATCGTCCCCGTATAGTGGTTCAGCCGGTGCAGCGAATAATCGACGCGCGGGCCTGTGAATGCCGCTAGCGGGTAGGGGCCGCCCGAGGGGGGAATGAACGTGCCGTTGGCGATCTCGTCGTCCATGTGCTGGAGATCGGGCACGTCGAAAAGATCGCGCAGCGGCACGCCGATATCGAGCAGTGTGTCGCCTTCTACCCGCTCCTTTGGATCGACAGCGAAATGCAGCGGGATCGGCGTTTCCGATTCACCAACCTCAATAGGCCCGCCGTGGTTTTTCAGGATCAGCGAGAAGTTCTCGATCAAATATTTGTGGAACAGCCGCGGCTGCGTCACCGTCGTCTGGTAAAGCCCCGGGCTGTGCAGGAAGCCGTACGCCAGCCGAGAGGATGCCTGCTGTTGGAAGCTGGTCGAGAGCACCTGCACCCTGGGATAATGCGCGCGCACCTTGCCCGGGGGCACCTGGCCCTTGGTGAGGGTGATCAGATGGTCGCGGATGAAGCTCGTGTTGCGTTCGTAGATTTCGCAGACATATTCCCACGCCTCCACAGCATCGGTGAAGGATTTGAGCGGCATCGCTTCCGGGGTGACGAGTTTCATCGGCGGTCATCCTGTTCTTGTTCTTGGTTTAACCCTGAGCCATGCCAGTTTCCCCGGCCCAGTGCAATGGCGGGCCATATTCGCAGGAAAAAATCACAGTTCGGTGATTGGGCCTTTTATCGCCGCAATATATCCCGATATTTAGGGTGTCTGCCGGCTAGGCAAACGAGCCCATGCACCGGCGGACACAGCTTCCGCTGTAGTCCCCCAAGCCCTCAACAGCGCGGCGGAAGTTTAGTGCGAGACCGCAGCTGTCCGCCCGACGCTGCGGTCTCCTTCTGTTGCGTCCACGCGCCGTCATTTGTACTCGACGATCCGTTCTGGGTTGATTTCGCCGTCGTAAGACGCGTCGACCTCGAAGGATTTGAGGACGAACTGTCCCTTGTCGAACGCCCAAACGCCGCTTGACGACGCATCCCCGATACCTCGCCAGAGCGCCGTGTTGGAAATCGTCTCGGTTTCCGGGTCGAACTCGGCATTGGTCAGCATCTGCTGGCTGACAAACCCCCGCAGCGTGATCGCCTCGACAGCCCCTTCGAAATCGTCACCGACATAGTCGACGTCGAAATGCGGAGCCGCAAATGATAGGGGAATCGGCCCGTAATAGGGATCATCGAGATAGTAGATGAACTGGACATTATACGCCCCGCTCGAGCAGAAGAACTGATAGAGCGTAACCTCGGTCGGCGCGTCGGCATAGTCTTCCTGCCATTCCAGTGGCCAGCTCTCGGGCGGAAAATATTCGGCCGCGCTGCTGTCCTCATCGAGAGCGCAGGCCTCTGTAAAGCTCGCCACGAACTGCGCGTATGCATCGCTTTCTTCGATATCCTGTGCATGCGCCGGCATGGCCATCGACAACGTGGCGCATAGGAGAAGACAGGTGGGACGGATCATGGTGACCTCACAAAGTTTACCGCGAAGTCTGCCTCAAACCTTTTCTCATTGGTAGGGACATGAACGGGCCGGCGGGGATTTCGCCGGCCCGCAAACCATTGTCAGCCCTCTGCGCCCGGTCCGGTCAGTGCCGGCCCTGCATCGCTGTCCCCAGGCAACGGAGGGGTGGCCGCCCGGCGCTGTGGCACTAGGGCGGAAATCTGCTCTTCATTAAGGGATCCGACGAAGGCTTCATACGCAGGCTGCATGGCCTCTAGCGCATCGGCGCGGGCCGTCGTCATCGCCACCAGACCCGAGTATCGTGCCACGAGGTCGGGGGCGTCTTGCGCCTCGGTGACTTGCGCCATCTCTTCGCGCGCGGTTTTCAATTCTTCGACCGCACCGAGCGCAGCAAGCCTCAGATCCTCCAGCAATGCCTGCTGTTCGGCATCGAGCGAAAGCTGGTGCGTCAGCCGCACGGCAGCGACATCGATCGCTTCAGCCCCACGGCCAGACAAAAGTACCTCAAGCAAATTGCCTCGCTGGCCCATCATGGCTGCGCCGGGGCCGGCCGGGCGGAAGCTGTGCGCATGCCCACCTTCGATGCGCTGGGTAAATCCGCGCTCACCGCCGAATGGCTGGGCGTAGGCAGGAAGCATGGCAGTTGCACCCAACGCTGCCGTGGTTATGGCGATGATCGCCCCTTTGGTCATGGTTTTCATTTGAACTATCTCCTTTTGGGGTAGGCGCAGTGGAGCGCCATGCAGCCCAGACTAGGAGCGCGTATCTCTCATCATGCTGTCCGAGGGATGAAATCTTGGACAGAGTGGTAAGGCGACGCGTGAAAACCCAAGTTAGTGTAAAACAAAAAAATGCAGGGCCAAGGCCCTGCATTTCAAAAGAGTTTCGCGACAAACCACTGGTCTTACAGCGCTCATATGGGCGGCCAGTGCTCCTCCCTTGACGTTGTCAGCGTCGGGCGGGTTGTACCCACCTTTCTTTTATGGGGCGGACCCTATCAAGGACATATTGTCGCGACAAGCCAAAAATGCGTAGACGTGCCACATGCCGGCAAAAATCGGTCACTTCGAGCGATTCCAACCATGCGATGGGGCCAAGCTTGCCATAAAGCGCTCCATTGCGCTTGATTGTTCAGCCCGGTATGAGCACGAGTCGATCCCGGCAAAGCGGAGTTGTCATGCGCCTTTCCCGTTATTTCCTGCCCGTCCTCAAAGAGACACCCAAAGAGGCGGAAATCATTTCCCATCGTTTGATGCTGCGCGCCGGCATGATCTCACAGCAGGGCGCCGGCATGTATGCCTGGCTGCCGCTGGGCTACAAGGTTCTTGGCAAGATCCAGCGCATCATCGAAGAAGAGCAGAACCGGGCAGGGGCGAACCAGCTTCTCATGCCGACGCTGCAATCGGCCGATCTCTGGCGCGAATCCGGCCGTTACGAAGCCTATGGCAAGGAAATGCTGCGGATGCAGGACCGCCATGAGCGCGATATGCTCTATGGTCCGACAAATGAGGAGATGATCACGCACATATTCCGCACCTATGTGCGCTCCTACAAGGATCTGCCGCTCAATCTCTACCACATTCAGTGGAAGTTCCGAGACGAGATTCGCCCACGCTTCGGCACCATGCGGTCCCGCGAATTCCTGATGAAAGACGCCTATTCGTTCGACGTCGACAAGGAGGCCGCGGTCAAAGCGTACCAACGCATGTTCGTTGCCTATCTGCGGACCTATCACCGCATGGGCCTTACCGCTATTCCGATGCGCGCTGAGACCGGACCCATCGGGGGCGATTTGAGCCACGAGTTCATTGTCCTTGCCGATACGGGTGAAAGCGGCGTCTTTTGCCACGCCGATCTTTTGCAAAAGCCCATTCCCGGGCCCGATACGGACTTTTTTGGCGACCTCTCCGGCATCGTCGCCGATTGGACCTCGCTTTACTCGGCTACCGAGGACATGCACGACGAAGCCGAATTCGACGCCAAGGTGCCGACCGACAAGCGTATCGCGGCGCGCGGTATCGAGGTGGGACAGGTTTTCTACTTCGGCACGAAATACTCCGAACCCATGGGCGCCAAGGTTACCGGCCCTGATGGGAAGGATATAACCGTACACATGGGTTCATACGGTATCGGTCCCACCCGCATCGTTCCGGCGATCATCGAAGCCAGCCACGACGACAGTGGTATCGTCTGGCCCGTTTCGGTCGCCCCGTTCGAGGTGACACTCGTCAACCTCAAGACCGGCGACGCACAAACCGATGCGGCCAATGAAAAACTCTATGGTCAGCTTCAGGCGGCCGGCATCGATGTTCTCTACGACGATCGTGAAACCGGCGCGGGTCAGAAGTTCGCTACGGCCGATCTTATCGGCATCCCGTTTCAGTTGATTGTCGGTCCTCGGGGCCTCGCGTCAGGCGAAGTCGAAATTAAGCACCGAAAGTCCGGCGAGCGTGAAACCATCGGCATCGAGGATGCTGTTGCGCGCCTGAAGGCTCTGATCGAACCCGAACGCAGGGACGCCGTTTGACCTCCACCGAAGCCGCCCGGCGCAAAAAGGGTTCAGGTCCGTTCTCGTGGTTCGAATGGCTGCTCGCAGGGCGCTATCTGCGTGCCCGGCGACGCGACGCCTTCGTCTCGGTCATCGCCATCCTCACCATGGCCGGCATCACTATCGGCGTTGCCGCGCTCATCGTAGTTATGAGCGTCATGAATGGATTTCGCGAGGAGCTCATCACCCGGACCCTCGGTCTGAACGGCCATTTCACGGGGTTTCCGGTCGAACAGGCTTTTTCAGACTACAACGAGGTCCGCGACAATCTCGAATCCGTTGAGGGTGTGGTATCCGCGGTCGCATTCGTGGAAGGACAGGCTCTCGTCACCAGTCAGTACGGGTCATCTGGCGTCAATATCCGCGGCATGAGCATCGATGATATCGAAAAGCTGCCACTTCTCCATTCATCCGTCATGTACGGGGGGTGGGAAGATTGGGACGATCTCGAAGGTGTGGCCGTCGGTTCTCGGCTTGCCGCCAATCTCGGTCTTGGCATCGGCGATGCGATTACGCTGGTAACCCCGAACGGTCCCCAAACCCCGTTTGGCTCTACGCCGCAGATCCGGTCCTACCCGGTCAACGCGATCTTCGATGTGGGGATGGTCGAGTTCGACTCGCTGTTTCTCTACATGCCCATCCGCGCAGCGCAGGATTATTTCCGGCTCTATCAGGATCAATTGCGCGAGGGCTTTGGCGAGCTCGATCTGATGGCCACCGACGAAGAGATCGATGAGGCTTATGAGCGGGTCTATACCGCTACGGCTGTCGAGGTGTTCCTGTCCAATCCAGACGGCACCTTCGCGATGCAGCGTTCACTTGAAGACGCTGCGGGTCGCCCCATGGTCTTTACCGATTGGCAAACTCGGAACCAGACGCTCTTCTCCGCACTTCAGGTCGAGCGCGTCGTGATGTTCACCATTCTTTCGATGATCATATTGGTGGCCGCCTTCAATATCATTTCCAGCCTAATCATGCTGGTCAAGGATAAGGCGTCCGACATCGCGGTGCTGCGAACGATGGGAGCGACGCGATCTTCGATCATGCGGGTGTTCTGCATCACCGGTACAGCCATTGGATTTATCGGGACGGTCCTGGGTTTTGTTTTCGGCGTGTTGATCGCCGTCAATGCCGAAGCCATCCGCTCTTGGGTATCCAGCGTTTTGGGCGTGGCACTGTTTCCGCCCGAAGTGTTCTTTCTGTCGGAGCTGCCCTCCCGCGTCGATCCGCTGGAAGTCATCGTAGTACTCGCGGTGTCGCTGGTGCTCTCATTCCTCGCAACGCTCTATCCCGCGTGGCGCGCCGCGCAATACGATCCCGTGGAGGCGCTTCGCTATGAGTGAGACCCTTCTCGAACTGCGTAATGTCGTCCAAACCTATGGTTCCGGGGAAGGCGCCGTGCATGTGTTGCGGGGCGCTGATCTCACCATCAAGCGGGGCGAAATCATTGCCCTGATCGCACCGTCCGGAGCCGGCAAGTCCACATTGCTGCACATTTGCGGCCTTCTGGAGCGTCCGACATCGGGTGATGTCGGAATCGACGGCGAGAATGCTGCAAAGCTGGCCGACCGCCAGCGAACGCTCCTGCGTCGCCACCGTATCGGTTACGTCTATCAGTTCCACCATCTGCTGCCCGAGTTCAGCGCCATCGAAAACGTCACGATGCCGCAACTTATCGCGGGGCAAGGGCAGAAGGACGCTGACAAGCGCTCAATGGAGCTGCTCGACGCGATGGGCATAGCCCACCGTGCCAAGCATCGCCCCGCCGAGTTGTCGGGCGGCGAGCAGCAACGCGTTGCCATCGTCCGCGCCGCTGCCAATCGCCCCAGTCTCATTCTGGCGGACGAGCCGACCGGCAATCTCGACCCGGCTACCTCCGACGTGGTCTTTGCAGCTTTGGCCGATCTGATCCGTCAGCAGAATGCTGGTTGCATCATCGCCACCCACAATCATGACCTCGCGCGGAAAGCGGATCGTATCGTCACGATCGTTGAGGGCAGGGTGGTACCACACACTCTGTAGGAAAGACCGCTCTGCACCGTTAATTCAAAGCGCTCGTATTTCGACACGAGCGCTTTTTTATTCGCGCTGTCAGCCGGCAAGAAGCGCTTCAGATCAAAATCCCGCACAATACTGTCGCCAACTCCAGGATAGCGACGAGTAACATTTCCTTAACCGCCGATCTCGAGCCATATATGCGCCCATTTACAGGAACGAAAAAAGAACATATAAGAACAAAACATAAACACCGTGTTGGAGGTTCCCATGCTCGATTTCGTCAAGGATTTCATGGCCCTGGTTTCGCTCACCGCGTTTGGTGGCGTCACGCTGTTCTATTTGGATATGATCACGTACCTTTCGTGATTCCCCATCCTGTGCATAAGCGACCACGAAGGTGGCTTATGAGCGCTACGAATGGCAAATTGCGTCCGTAATTCTCGTGATCAGGACCCATTAATGTCCGGCCCCGGCTTCGTTCATCTCCACGTCCACTCAGCCTTTTCCCTTCTTGAGGGCGCATTGCCTTTGGGCAAGATTCTGGACCTCGCCAAGGCCGATCATCAGCCCGCAATCGGTATCGCTGACACCAATAACCTCTTCGGAGCATTGGAGTTTTCCGAGAAGGCGTCAGGCAAGGGCATCCAGCCGATCATCGGATGTGAACTGGTTATCGATTTCGGCGCTGACGAGGATAAACCCTCCGATCGCGTCAATCTGGGCAAGGGCGGCGTCGTTCTGATCGCGACGAACGAAACCGGCTTCGCCAATCTTTCCGAATTGGTATCAAAGGCTTACCTCAAAGGAAGCGACAGCCGGACTGCGGCGCACATCGATTGGCTCGTCGATCACGCCTCCGGCCTCATCTGCCTAACCGGCGGCCCGGAAGGCGCCATCGATCCCTACATCGCTGCCGGACTGGACGTTCAGGCTGACGATCGTATGCGGGTTCTCAAGCGCATTTTCGGTGATCGGCTCTACGTCGAGATCCAGCGCCACGACCGCCCGGTGGAGAACGCAGTTGAGCCACGCCTTATTGAACTAGCCTATGCGCTGGATCTGCCGTTAGTCGCGACCAACGAGCCCTACTTTCCTGCGCAGGACGACTACGATTCTCACGATGCACTGCTCGCAATTGCCTCGGGCTCTGTAGTAGCCCAAACCGAGCGTAGGCGCCTGTCAGATCAGCATTATTTTAAGTCGCGCGATGAGATGATCGCGCTGTTTTCCGATTTGCCTGAGGCTATCGAAAACACGATCGAGATCGCCCAACGGTGCAGCTACCGCCCGCACACGCTCGATCCTATCCTGCCCAAGTTCGCGGCTGCCGAAAACGTTAGTGACGAAGAAGCGGTCTTTGCCGAGGGCGAGGAATTGGCGCGTCAGGCGCGTGAGGGCCTCAAACAGCGTCTGGAACTGCATGGGCATGCGCCGGATCGCAGCGCCGGCCAGTATGAGGACCGGCTGGAGTTTGAACTGAAGGTTATCCGGGACATGAAGTTTCCCGGCTACTTTCTTATCGTCGCAGACTTTATCAAGTGGGCTAAGGCGCATGGTATACCGGTCGGCCCAGGTCGTGGTTCGGGTGCCGGTTCGCTTGTCGCCTATGCGCTGACCATCACCGATCTCGACCCTTTGCGCTATGATTTGCTGTTTGAGCGGTTCTTGAACCCAGAACGCGTTTCGATGCCCGACTTCGATATCGACTTCTGTCAGGAGCGGCGCGAGGAGGTCATTCAATACGTCCAGGACAAGTATGGCTTCGATCAGGTCGCGCAGATCATAACCTTTGGAACGCTCCAGCCACGCGCAGCGCTCCGCGATGTCGGTCGGGTACTGCAGATGCCCTATGGGCAGGTGGATCGCATCTGTAAGCTGGTCCCAAATAATCCAGCAAATCCGGTCACATTGGCGCAGGCAATCACTGATGAGCCGCGACTTCAGATGATGCGTGACGAAGACGAGACGGTCGCCGAGTTGCTGCGCATTGCCGGCAAGCTCGAGGGGCTGTTCCGGCATGCATCGACCCATGCTGCGGGTATCGTGATTGGTGACCGGCCGCTGCAAAAACTATTGCCCCTCTACCGCGATCCGCGATCGGATATGCCGGTTACCCAGTACAATTTGAAATGGGTCGAGCCGGCGGGCTTGGTAAAGTTCGACTTTCTGGGCCTCAAGACGCTCACCACCATTCGCTATGCTGTCGAGATGGTGCGGGAGACCGGGGTCGAAATCGATATCGATGCCATTCCTTTGGAAGATGCCCCGACCTACAAGCTTTATTCCGATGGCGACACTTACGGCATTTTCCAGTTTGAAAGTCCGGGTATGCGTCGTGCGCTGGTCGAACTCAAGCCCGACCGGATCGAAGATCTCATCGCGATGAACGCGCTCTATCGGCCGGGTCCGATGGACAATATCCCGAGCTTCATCAATCGTAAGCACGGCAAGGAAAAAGTTGAATATCCGCACGAGAAACTGGCCGCGGTCCTCGATGAAACCTACGGCATCATCGTCTATCAGGAACAGGTGATGCAGATCGCCCAGCTCCTTTCGGGCTATTCACTCGGTGAAGCCGATATGCTGCGGCGCGCGATGGGCAAGAAGATCAAGGCGGAGATGGACAAGCAACGCGTCCGTTTTCAGGAGGGCGCGATTGCCAGCGGTCTCAAAAAAGGTCTGGCCGACCAGATCTTCGACCTGCTCGCCAAGTTCGCCAATTACGGCTTCAACAAAAGCCACGCTGCAGCTTACGCTTGGGTTTCGTACCAGACGGCCTACCTCAAGACCCATTTCCCCGAACAATTCTATGCCGCGTCGATGACGCTAGACATGGCGCAGACCGACAAGCTGTCCGATTTCCGCCGCGAGGCGCAGAAAAAGGGCATCGAGGTGGTGCCGCCTTGCATCAACCGCTCTGATATCAATTTCTCGGTGAAGGACGGCCGTATTCTCTATTCGCTCTGTGCCGTCAAAGGCGTGGGGCGGCAGGTTGCCGAGCATATCGTCGAAATCCGTGCCGGGCGGCCGTTCAATGATCTTGCAGATTTTGCGAGCCGTATTGACCCCAAGATCGTCAACAAGCGTACACTCGAGACGCTGGTCAATGCGGGAGCCTTCGACCAGTTCACCAAGAGACGTGAGCAGATGATCGGAGTAATCGATACGATCGTCAGCACCGCACAGCGTGAAACCAGTGGTCGGGTTGACGGTATCGAGGATATGTTCGCCTCAACGCAACCACAGGCGATCAATCTTCCTGAAAGTGCGGCACCATGGACACTGACTGAACGTCTTGCCCGTGAACATTCAGCGATCGGTTTCTATCTGTCCGCGCACCCCCTCGATGATTATGCCGAGATGTTTGAAAAGCTTCGCGTTCAGCAATGGGCGACCTTCGAGCGGTCAGCTCGCAATGGTGCCGTGGCCGGTCGATTGGCAGGAACATTGATATCTCGTCAGGATCGGAAAACCCGCAAGGGTTCGACGATGGCGATCATGATGTTCTCCGATCCCAGCGGGTCGTATGAGTGCATCGCCTTTTCCGAGCAGATTGCGGATTATGGGCGTTGGCTAGAAGCGGGCCGCTCGGTGGTCATTGAGGTTGGCGCCGATTCGCGCCCGGATGGTGTGAGGCTTCGGCTTCTGACTTGCGAGCCGATCGACGCATCCGTCGAAAAGCTCGGACGGCGCATGACCATTTTCGCTGGTAATGAGAAATGCCTCGCCCCGATCAAGAACCAGTTGCAGCGTGGCGGGGAGGGGGTTGTGAGTCTCGTATTGGTCCGTGATCAGGGCGAGCGTGAGTATGAGGTCGAACTGCCGGGTCATTTCCGGCTGACGCCCCAATTGGCCGGCGGGCTCAAAGCGATCACGGGTGTGGTCGACGTTAGACTCAACTGATAGGGCTCAAAGGCTTGCTATCCTTGCGATCGTGCGGTATAGCGCGCGTCGTCAAATCCACATGCAAAGACTGGCTCCGTGAATGAACGGATCCGTCCGGTGGCGGGATGTCCCGCCTCTTTTTCTTTGCAGAGGCATAACCGGTTAAGGAGACTACCCAATGGCTTTGCCAGATTTTTCCATGCGTCAATTGCTTGAGGCCGGCGTTCACTTCGGCCACCAGAAGCACCGCTGGAACCCCAAGATGGAACGCTACATCTTCGGTGTTCGCAACGACGTCCACATTCTCGATCTCAGCCAGACTGTTCCGGCGCTTTATCGCGCTCTTCAGCTGATCAGCGACACGGTCGCAGATGGCGGTCGCGTGCTGTTCGTCGGCACCAAGCGCCAGGCCGCCCCGCTCGTTGCGGAAGCCGCTCGCCAGAGCGCGCAGTATTACGTCAACTCGCGTTGGCTCGGCGGTATGCTGACCAACTGGCAGACGATTTCGAACTCGATCGCTCGCCTGCGCGAACTCGAAGCCCTTCAGGCCGAAGGTGCTACGGGGCTGACCAAGCGCGAACGTCTGCAGCGCAGCCGCGAGCAGGAGCGTCTCGAGCGCGACCTGGGCGGTATCAAGGACATGGGCAATATTCCGAACCTGATGTTCGTGATCGACACCAATAAGGAAGCCAATGCGATCAAGGAAGCCCGTCGTCTGGGCATTCCGGTCGTTGCTATCGTCGACACAAATTGCGATCCCGACGCTGTCGATTACGCAATTCCGGGCAATGACGACGCTTCGCGTGCGCTTGAGCTTTATCTGTCGCTGGTTTCCAAGGCCGCGATCGACGGTATTGCGCGTTCGTCGTCGTCCATGGGCCGTGACCTTGGCGCTTCGACGGAAGTGCTTGAAGAGCCTGCTCTCGAAGCCGCTCAGCCAGAAGGTGAAGCCGCTCAGGCGTAAGCCTGGGCGTCATCTCTTCGACACGACTTTCCATTTATCCGTGCTTGAACCCCGCGCCGCTGGCGCGGGTGTGAGGGCAGACAAAGAGGTATCGAGATGTCAATCAGTGCAGCAGACGTAAAAACGCTCCGCGAAATGACCGGCGTGGGCATGATGGACTGCAAGAAGGCCCTCACCGAAACCAATGGCGACATCGAAGCGGCGGTTGACTGGCTCCGCTCGAAGGGCTTGGCCAAGGCCGCAAAGAAGTCAGATCGCGTCGCAGCTGAAGGTCTGGTCGGTGTTGCAACCGACGGCAAGCGCGCTGCCATCGTCGAAATAAACTCCGAGACTGACTTCGTTGCGCGCAACGAGCAGTTCCAGTCGATCGTTCGCAACGCTTCCAAGATTGCGCTTGATGTGAATGGTGAAGTCGAAGCACTAGGTAAGGCCGATTTTCCCGGCACCGGCCGCACCGTCTCCGAAGAACTGACTGAAGCCATCGCCAAGATCGGCGAGAACATGACGCTTCGCCGCGCGGCCGTCCTAGAAGTCAATGAAGGTGTGGTCGGATCGTACGTCCACTCGGCGATTTCCGAAGGTCTTGGGCGTATCGGCGTGCTCGTTGGTCTGGAGTCGACTGGCGACAAGGCAAAGCTTGAAGCTCTCGGTCGTCAGGTTGCGATGCACGTCGCTGCAACCAAGCCGCTTTCCCTTTCGTCTGATGATCTCGATCCCGAGGCTGTGGAGCGCGAGCGTTCGGTATTCAGTGAGCAGGCGCGTCAGTCAGGCAAGCCGGATAACATCATCGAAAAGATGGTCGAAGGCCGCATTCGCAAGTACTACGAAGAAGTGACGCTCCTGGCGCAGACCTTCGTCATCGACGGCGAAAATACCGTCGAGCAGGCTGTCAAGAATGCCGAAACCGACGTTGGCGCACCGATCAAGGTCACGGGCTTCGTGCTCTTTGCGCTTGGTGAAGGCATCGAAAAGCAGCAGTCCGACTTTGCCGCTGAGGTTGCCGCAGCCGCAGGCACCGCGTAACGTCTCCGAAATTATTTCGGATTCGGTTTTCGCGTAACTCGGAGGCAGGACAACTCCATGTCCAGGACCGGCTATTCACGCGTCTTGTTAAAGGTCTCCGGCGAAGCCCTCGCCGGAGACCAGTCATATGGTATCGAGCCGCTTTTCCTCAACGACATTGCGCGCCAGATCGTCGATCTGACCCGTATGGGTATTCAGGTTGCCATCGTTATCGGCGGCGGCAATATCTTTCGCGGCATGGCCGTGGCGGCCAAGGGCGGGGATCGTGTGATCGGCGATCACATGGGCATGCTCGGCACGGTGATCAATTCACTGGCCCTCGGCGATGCCATTCGGAGGGCAGGTGGACGTTCCCATGTCTTCTCATCGGTCTCGATGCCCTCGATCTGCGATACCTTTACGCAGCGTGGCGCAATTTCCGCTCTTGAGGGCGGAGCGACGGTGATATGCGCCGGCGGTACCGGGAATCCGTTCTTCACGACCGATACGGCAGCGGCGCTGAAAGCTATCGAGCTGAAGTGCGATGTCTTGCTGAAGGGAACCAAAGTGGACGGCGTTTATTCTGCCGACCCCGTTCAGGACCCGACCGCCGAACGCTACGAAACCATTTCTCACGAAGACGTCATCATGAAGGACCTGAGGGTCATGGACACGGCCGCCTTCGCGCTTGCGCGCGACAATGGCTTGCCCATCATCGTCTATGCCTTATCTGCCGATGACGGGCTTGTGGGTGTCATCGAAGGGCGTACGCCAAGCACACGCGTGGGTTGACGACGTCCGACCAAAGATCAATTCTGGCCGGGCTAAAGCCCGCCTGCGGCGCTTATGCGCTGACACTGACCGGGAGAAACATATGTCGGATTCGTTTTCACTCGAAAGCTTACGCTCGCGTATGCAAAAGTCGATCGAGTCGATGAAGGGCGATCTCGCTGGGCTGCGTACGGGACGGGCTAGTGCCAGTCTGCTTGAGCCCATCCAGGTGGATGCATATGGCTCGATGATGCCGCTGAATCAGGTGGCTACCGTCACGGTTCCTGAACCGCGCATGCTGAGTGTGCAGGTCTGGGACCGATCGATGGCCAACGCTGTCGAAAAAGCCATTCGGGAATCCTCGCTGGGACTTAACCCGATGGGGGAAGGGCAGATCATCCGTGTGCCTCTGCCGGAGCTCAACGAAGAGCGTCGCCGCGAATTGACCAAGGTCGCTCACCAGTATGCAGAGCAGGCGCGTGTCGCAGTTCGTCACGTCCGTCGCGATGGTATCGAGCTGTTGCGCAAACTCGAGAAGGATGGCGACATGAGCCAGGATGAGGCTCGGGTCAATACCGACAAGGTTCAGAAGGCTACCGACGAGACCATTGCCGAGATCGATACGCTGGTCGCAGCGAAAGAACAGGAAATCATGCACGTCTAACGGCGATCCCGTTCTGACCGTTTGCCGAGGGGCGCGATGTCGACACAACCGGCTGCAATACCGATAGAGCGCGCCGAGGGCCTCAAAATCCCGCGTCATATCGGCGTCATCATGGACGGCAACGGTCGTTGGGCGAAGCAGCGCGGCCTCTCGCGCTCTGACGGTCATCGAGCAGGTGTGGAGGCCGTGCGCCGTATCGTAAAACTCGCGATCGACTATCAGGTAGAGTGCCTGACCCTTTTTAGCTTCAGCGCAGAGAACTGGCGCCGACCACCCGATGAGATCAAGTTCATATTCGGGCTGTTGCGGCGGTTCGTGGCATCTGATCTCGATCGGCTTGCAGAGCAAAACGTGAAGGTCCGGATCATCGGCGTGCGCGACGGACTGGATTCGGGTCTGTTGGGCATAATCGAGGAGGTCGAGAGGCGCACAGCTAGCAATGACGGGCTCGACCTGCTCATCGCATTCAACTATGGCGCCAAGGTTGAAATCGCTCGTGCTGCGCGAGCGATTGCAAGGAAGGTCGCGTTAGGGGAACTGGCGCCGGACGCAATTGATGAAGCGCTGATTGAGAAGCATCTCGACACGTTTGGAGTTCCCGACCCAGATCTTATACTGAGAACGAGTGGTGAGATGCGTCTGTCGAATTTCCTGCTTTGGCAGTCGGCTTACGCTGAGCTCGTTTTTATCGATGAGAACTGGCCTGATTTTGATGAGGCGGTGTTCGTTAAAGCGCTCAAGGTTTACAGCTTGCGCGACAGAAGGTTTGGCGGTGTCGGGTCGTGACGCAGAAACCCGGCAGGGCAGACAAGAAACTGGCTAAGCTCTGGCCGTTCGGCCCAGACCTGCTTCCTCGGCTGCTTTCAGCTATGGCCCTTATACCGCTGACGGCAATAGCGCTGGCGGCGGGCTGGTTGCCGTTTGCCTTGGTGATTGCGCTGGTCATGGCCGGCGCATATCGTGAGTGGGAGATCATGATCACCGGCAAGCACTCAGCGTGGCCGGCTGTTCCCATCATGGGATTGATTGCTTTGATCGCTGTTGCGCATCCTATGAATGGAGCTTGGGCGAGCACGGTGATCTTTGTGTTTGCCGTCGTATTTGCGGCGGCCGCAAGAGCGCCTAACCGCCATTGGCGTGTCGCCGGCGTTATATTTTTTGGGTTGGCGACGATCGCCTTTCTCGCGATCCGCGGGAGTTCCTGGGTCGGCTTCTGGGCGGGGCTCTTCTTGCTATCGGTGGTTTGGATGACCGATATCGGCGCTTATTTCGTGGGCCGAATATTCGGCGGCACGAAGCTGTCCCCTGACGTCTCTCCCTCCAAGACCTGGTCGGGTGCCGGCGGCGGACTGGCTTTCGGTACGCTAAGCGGACTCGGGGTCTGGCTTCTCGCAGGGTGGGCGTTAGAGACACCATCGCCATTCGTGATCGGGCTCTTGATTTCCGTGCTGGTCTCGATTTCGAGCCAGCTTGGCGATTTGGCCGAGAGCGCAGTCAAACGCCGCTTTGCCGTCAAGGATAGTGGGGACATCATCCCCGGTCACGGCGGATTGATGGACCGTATCGACAGTCTGACGGCAGCCGGAATGGTTCTGTGGTTGATCGGGCTCGCCCATCGGGGACTTGGAGCGGTGCCGCAAGGCATTCTCTTCTGGTAGAACTGGTTTTCGACACATTGTGCCAGCAGATCGAGCGGGCAAAATAGGAACTTGGCTATGGGCTCGCTGCCGTTCTACCTCAACTATATCATTCCCTTTCTGTGCATCCTTACCGTAATCGTTTTCGTACACGAAATGGGCCACTATCTCGTGGCGCGATGGAACGGTGTCGCAGTCGACGCCTTCTCGATCGGGTTCGGGCCCGAGCTCTTGGGCTGGACCGATAGGCGCGGAACGCGTTGGCGAGTCGCAGCGATTCCGCTCGGTGGATACGTAAAGTTCACCGGCGACATGAACGCAGCCAGTATGCCGGACCCTGACGTGGTCGATAAATACGATGCGGCGACAGCGTCGACGCTATTTGTAAACAAGACCGTCTGGCAGCGCATGGCGATCGTCGTTGCCGGGCCAGCAGCCAACGTCATTTTTACGTTCCTGATCCTCTACGTCATGCTGCTCGGCTATGGCCGGTTCACGCTGGACCCGGTCGTGGGGGACGTTTTGCCTGAGTCGCCCGCAGCGGCTGCAGGGCTGGAACCGGGCGACAGATTCCTGACGGTCGATGGGTATGAGATACGCGGCTTCGAGGATGTTCAGCGCATTATCTCGACAGCACCAAATCGCGAGGTGTCCGTCATTGTCGAGCGGGGAGGGGCAATCCAAAGCCTTTCTCTCGTGCCTGAAACGGAAACCACGACCACCCGCTTTGGCCGGGAGTTGAAGCTGGGCCGGATCGGCGTTAGTCGCGATGTTGGTGAAAATGACGTCGTGCTCTATCGTCCTGGGCCTGTCGAAGCCATCGGCATGACGTTCGAGGAAATATGGTTCATCGTAGACCGCACGCTGGCCTTCCTCGGTGACATCTTCCTTGGTCGCGCCGACCTCGATCAAGTGGCCGGACCGGTCGGTATGGCTCAAGTGTCAGGAGAGGTCGCGACGTTAGGGCTGTTAGCATTGGTTAACCTTGCGGCACTTTTATCGTTAAATATTGGCATAATTAACCTCTTCCCAGTACCGATGTTGGATGGTGGTCACCTGATGTACTACCTCTACGAAGCTGTCCGAGGGCGCCCTTTAAGCCAACGAGTGCAGGAAATCGGCTACCGAATTGGCTTCGCACTGGTGTGCACGCTAATGGTTTTCACCTTGGTGAACGACCTAGTCTAGCGCGATCTATCAAGGGGTTAGCAAGTGTTGCACGATTACATATGTGGCGATCTTTCGGCGCGACGCGCGGGTGTTTCACCTTGCCCGGATGGCAAAAACGGGTAAAACAGCTCCACGGAGTATGGGGGAATCTGCCCGAGACGATTCCCGGCACAAGTCTCATAAGGCAAGCAAGAACAATCATGACCAAGACAGCCAAGCTTTTGCACAGCGTCCTCCTCGCACTGGCGCTTGTCGTCATTGCGCCGGTTTCCGGGGCGCTCGTGTTCGGTGTCAATGCAGCCCAGGCTCAAGTCGGCGAGGGCGCGACAGTCGCGTCGGTCGGCTTTAACGGCAATAGTCGCTTCAATGACAATCAGCTTCAGGCCATGGTCGATGTCGCTGTTCGGCCTGTGTACACGCAAGCTGGTGTCAATAACGACGCCCAGACCATTTTGGCTGCCTACCGGCAGGCCGGGTTCACGAATGTATCGGTGACGCCGCGAGCTGAGGCGGCTGCCGATGGTCGCGTTACCGTCATCTTCGACGTGAATGAAGGTGATCGCGCAGGCATTGCTGCAATCAATTTCACTGGCAATAACAGTGTTTCGACCTCCGTCCTCAAGGGTGTTATCCAGACCAAGGAAACGCATCTTTTGAGCTGGCTGTTCCGTGACGATGAATACAGCGAAGATCGCCTTGCGATCGATCGCGAGCGCGTTCGTCTCTATTATGCCAATCGTGGCTATGCGGACGCGCGGGTCCCGTCAGCCGTGGCCCAGTTCGATGCTGAGCGGAATGCCTACTTCATCAACTTTACCGTTGAAGAGGGACAGCTTTACAATTTTGGCAACATCGCCATCGAGACCTCTATCCCGGGTCTGAATGCCGATGCGCTGCGTGGCGGCATCTCGACAGGTTCGGGCTCGCGCTACTCGATCTCCGACCTTAGTGAGTCGACGCAAGAGGTGGCCGTTCGTGCCACCAATCAAGGCTATCCTTTTGCTGACGTGCGTCCGCGTGTCGACCGCGATCTGCAGAACAACACGTTTAACGTTACGTATCTCGTTGATGAAGGTCCGCGGGTTTATGTCGAGCGGATTAATATCACTGGTAATACCAAGACACGTGACTACGTAATTCGTCGCGAGTTCGACTTCTCCGAAGGCGATCCATTCAATCGTACATTGGTTACACGTGGTCGCGAATCCGTAGAGGCGTTGGGCTACTTCTCCTCCGTGCAGGTTACCTCCGCACCGGGCAGTTCGCCTGATCAGGTTGTCCTGAACGTCGCGGTCGTTGAGTCCAGCACTGGTGAGTACGGCGTCGGCGCGGGCTACTCGACCCAGGACGGTATTTTCGGCGAGATTTCACTCACCGAACGTAATTTCCTTGGTCGCGGTCAGTACCTCCGCGCCGCCATTGGTCGCTCGGAGAACGGCGAGACCTATGACTTCAGCTTTACCGAGCCGCGCTTCATGGGGCTTCGTGTGTCGGCTGGTGTAGATCTCTACCGTCGTGTTACCCAGGAAGGTAACAACTTCACCTACGGCACCGAGACAACAGGTGGGCGTCTGCGCTTCGGCCTTCCGGTCGTCGACAATGTGACGCTGAGCACCCGCGTTGGTCTCGAGCAGGTGACGTTTACCGATAACGACGCACCGGCTGCGCCCCCATATATTGGTGGGACCCGCGATCGCCTAACCGTCGGTTACACTTTGGCCTACGACACGCTCGACAATCAGCGTCGTCCGACCGAAGGCATGATCCTGAGTTTCTCGCAGGATTATACGACCTTGACTTCCGATTTCCTCACGACTGAGGTGCGGGCACGGGTTTACTATCCTGTCTGGGAAGAAATGGGTGTAGTCGGCAGCTTGCGTGGTCAAGCTGGTACCATCACCGATCTCGATGGCAACGGCATTCACCCCACCGATTCATTCCAGCTCGGCCCGAACCTTGTTCGCGGCTACCAGTTCGGCGGCATGGGTGCACGGACAGCCGTGTCTGACGATCCGCTGGGCGTCCTTGCCTATGCAGGTCTCTCGGCTGAAGTCGACTTCCCACTGCCGTTCCTGCCGGAAAATTGGGGCATTCACGGTGCAGTCTGGGGTGACGTGGGTTGGATCGACGGCGTTCCTGCCGCTGGTGTCGCTGACACCGGTATCGATAACCCGCTCAAGGCCTCGGTCGGCGGCTCGTTGATCTGGCACTCGCCTCTTGGTCCACTTCGTGGCGACTTTGCCCACGTCATCGACCCTGACGTGAATGACCGCACACAGGTCTTCCAGCTGACGCTTTCGACACTGTTCTAGTCCTCAGGTCGATGGATAAAGATGAAACCGCGGCGTTCACTGCCGCGGTTTCTTTTTCGGGCCCCTCATGATCGATACGCGCTTTCACCATTGCACTGGTCCGCTGAGATTGTCAGACCTACTGCGCAGGGCTGGCCATGAGCCTCTGGCTTTTGAACTGCCGTATGATCCGATCGTTGAAGGCGCAAGTGATCTCGCCGATGCCACCGAGCGCAGCGTTTCGTTTGCCGGTAGTCGAGCCTATCGAGACGCTCTGGACGCCAGTCGAGCCGGAATTGTCCTTGTTGTTCCCGATCTGGGAGGCGACCACCGGGACGATCAGATGCGCATCGCATGCGAGAAGCCTTACGACGTCTTCATCGATTTGCTCGAGGTGCTTTATCCCGACGATACGCGTCTGACCGCAGCCGCTGAAGTGCATGACGCGCCTCTTATCGAGCCGGGTACCGTTATCTCTCCGAACATTTCTATAGGGAACGGGGCGCAGATTGGTGCGGGCACAGTCTTGGGGCCGAATGTCTCGATCGGGGCAGGGGTAACGATCGGGCGCAATTGTGTGATCGGCGCGAACGCATCGATCGCCTGCGCACATCTGGGCAATGATGTGGTTATTCAGCCCGGCGTCGTCATTGGTGCCGAAGGCTTTGGATTTCAATTGCGCACTGACAGGCATCGCAAAATTCCACAGCTTGGGCGCGTGATCATCCAGGATCGCGTGGAGATTGGCGCGAACACCACGGTCGATAGAGGTACGCTTGGCGATACCGTCATCGGCGAGGGGAGCAAGATCGATAATCTTGTCCAGGTCGGGCACAATTGCCGTATCGGGCGCAATTGCGTCATTTCGGGCATGTGTGGTCTGAGTGGTTCTACCGTGCTCGGTGACGGTGTCATCATGGGTGGTGGAGCAGGGACCGCCGGCCATCTTACGATTGGTGCGAACTCAAAAGTGTTGGCGCGATCAGGAGTTACACACAGCTTTCCTCCCGGCTCCAATATTGCCGGGGCGCCCGCACAGGATGTAAGGATGTGGAAGCGAGAGATTGCGGCAATCAGACGTTTAGGAAAAGGGGATGACCGGTGAATGATATTGATGTGCCTGAAAAGGGGCCGGCCAGCGAATTGTCGACAATGGAAATCGACGCAGTCCTCAAGGCCCTGCCGCACCGATATCCGTTTCTTATGATCGATAAGATCATCGAGATCGATGGGGACAATTCGGCGATCGGGATCAAGAACGTCACCTATAATGAGCCCCAATTCATGGGCCATTTTCCCGGAGAGCCGATTTTCCCCGGCGTCCTGATAATTGAAGGCATGGCACAAACCGCAGGCGCTATTGTCATCAACCTTGAAAACCGATCCGGTGACCGGCATATCGTTTATTTGCTGACCATTGATGCGGTCAAATTCAGGAAGCCAGCCAAGCCCGGCGATCGCCTTGAATATCACATAAAAAAGATTCACCGTCGAAAGACAGTGGGCCGCTATGAAGCCAAGGCAATCGTAAACGGCGTCGTCGTAGCAGAAGCTGAAATCGGTGCGATGATCGTCAAGGAATCTGCGTGACCACAACAATTCATCCCACGGCCATCGTTTCCGAGGCGGCCAAGATCGGCGAAAATGTTTCGGTCGGACCATACTGCATCGTCGGGGACGACGTTGTTTTGGGCGATGGCGTTTCGCTCATATCGCATGTGTCGATTGATGGGCGCACGACTGTAGGGCCGCGCACCAAGATCTATCCGTTTTCATCTATCGGGCATCCACCCCAGGATCTCAAATTCGAAGGCGAGCACAGCACCGTCAATATCGGGTCGGATTGCACGTTGCGTGAGTACGTAACGATCAACCCAGGCACGTCCGGTGGTGGCATGGAAACGCGCGTGGGGGATCACTGTCTGCTCATGGTAGGCGTGCACATTGCTCATGATTGCCGTGTAGGCAACCACGTGGTTATGGCGAATCAGGCCTCATTGGCTGGTCATTGCATTGTCGATGACTACGTACGATTCGGCGGCATCTGCGGCGTGCACCAGTTCGTCCGGATAGGGGCGCACGCTTTCGTCGGTGCCATGAGTTTCGTGGAAAATGATGTGATTCCCTACGGCTCGGTGCTTGGAAACCGGGCCTATCTAGGTGGACTTAATCTTGTTGGCCTCAAGCGCCGCAAGTTCGATCGGGAGTCTATCCACGCGTTGCGTGCCGCCTATCGCATGATTTTTTCCAATGAAGGTACCTTGCGCGAGCGCATCGAAGATGCAGCGGAAATCTTCAAGGGAGAAAAGCTGGTCGAAGAGGTGATCAACTTCATCCGAAAGCCATCGGAACGCGCGCTGTGCATGCCTCGCAACGGCGTTGAGACATCGGAATGAGCCAGCCAGGTCGGCTGGCGCTGGTGGTTGGTTCGGGCGACCTCGTCCTGCAGACCATCGCTGCTGCCCGAGAGGCCGGTTGGGAGCTTAGGGTGCTCTCTCTTCATCCGCGTGAGGATATTGCCGACGAACGTCCATTTCAGATCAAGGTTTCGCGGCCCGATCAGGTTTTGCGTGAGATCCGCCGGTTCAAGGCAACCCATGTTTGCGCTGTTGGGGGCTTTCACATGTCCGATCGCGAGCGCGAAAGTTTTGCAGAATTCGCTGGCGAAACGCAGACCACCACGCCGAAAGGCGACAGCAAGCTTTCCCAATTGGGGTCGGCCTTGCTCAAGATGCTGGGGCTGCCATTCATCGGCGTTCATGAGATCGTTTCGGGCCTCCTTGCTCCTTTGGGTACACTTGGTTCCATTGAGCCTGATGACGCCTTGAGTGCCACCTGCCTCTTTGCTTTTGAAGCAGCGCGATCGGCGGGCTCTCTCGACCTTGGCCAGTCGCTTGTCGTGTCAGGTCGCCGCATTGTTGCAACTGAGGACATAGCAGGGACCGACGCCTTGTTGCTCCGCTGTGCGGCATTTAAGGAGAACGGACTGATCGGCGACGGCCATGCGCACATCGTGCTCGCCAAAACCTCGAAACCGGGTCAGCCGCTGCACGTCGATATGCCGGCTATCGGGCCGACAACAGTGGAACTTGCCGTCCGTGCCGGTGTGTCCGCCATCGTCATTGAGGCGAACCGAACACTGCTGATCGGGCGCCAGCAGATTATATCTGCGGCGAACGCAGCTTCGGTCGCGATCGTAGGATATGCGGCTACAGATGCCTAGCATGTTCATCCTCGCCGGTGAGGCTTCTGGCGACAGAATTGGCGCCCACCTTCTTGGTGGCATATTACAGCGGCGACCAGACATTACGGTGACCGGTGTTGGTGGCGATGGAATGATGCAGGCGGGGCTAATCAGCCTGTTTCCCATGGATGACCTATCTGTCATGGGGTATCGTGATGTCGTGCTGCGATTGCCGCTGCTTTTGTGGCGCGCGCGACAAGTGGTACGCCACATCATGCGCTTACGCCCGGATGTCGTTGTGCTGATCGATGCCCAGGTATTTTCCAAGGTGGTGGCAAAGCATCTTCGTCGGCGCGGCTATGAAGGCCGCATCGTCCTCTATGTTGCCCCGGCCGTTTGGGCATGGGGCGCCGAGCGTGCCAAGACCCTCGCGAATATCTTCGATGAGGTGCTTTCTGTTCTGCCGTTTGAACCTGAGGCCATGTCACGCCTAGGCGGACCTGAAACCGCCTATGTCGGTCACCCGGCCACTCATGTGGTTACCATGCGAAGCGCGCTACCCGAGCACGGGTTAGTGCTGCTCCTTCCAGGGAGCAGGCGCAGTGAGATCAAGAAACATCTGCCGATGTTTGGAGAGTTTGTGGAGCGGCTCGGTCAGCATAATTTGGTCGACGGGCTCGCGATCCTTGCCACCCGTGCTCAAGCGGAATTCATTTCCAATCACGTCGATTCTTGGCCGGTTCCTGTATCGGTCATAACTGAGAAGCATGCGCGGGATGCAGCGATGGACGTCGCAATATGCGCGGTCGCAGTATCTGGAACCGTGACTTTGGAACTGGCCCTGGCTGGCGTGCCACATGTGTTGACCTATATTGCTGAACCAGCGCAGGTGCGGATTTTTCAGAACGCTACGGTGCCTTATATCGGCTTGCCAAATATCATCGCAGGACGCCCGGTGGCTCCAGAGGTTCTCTTTGCCGGACAAGGCAGAGGGGAAGCGCTATATAAATCTGTTACCGATTTGCTTGATCGGCCTGACAGGCGT
Organism: Pelagibacterium luteolum; assembly: GCF_900100665.1. Classification (GTDB taxonomy): domain Bacteria; phylum Pseudomonadota; class Alphaproteobacteria; order Rhizobiales; family Devosiaceae; genus Pelagibacterium; species Pelagibacterium luteolum. The sequence goes on along the minus strand of NZ_FNCS01000008.1, from coordinate 44,577 downwards.
GAGCAACAACTAGCTGAGTTCACGCAAATCCGCGCTTTGATGGAAAAAGGGGCACCAGAGGCGCCCCTTAAAGATCCCGTAGATCGAGTCTTGAGCCATTTCGCAGCGTCTTAGCGCTGACGAATGTCCACATAGTCTCGATTGGTTGCGCCATTGTAGAGCTGACGCGGACGGCCAATCTTCTTCTGCGGATCGCCGATCATCTCTTTCCACTGTGCAATCCAGCCAACGGTACGCGACACCGCAAAAATTGCGGTGAACATAGAGGTAGGGAACCCGATCGCATCGAGAATGATGCCGGAATAGAAATCGACGTTGGGGTAGAGCTTGCGGTCAACGAAGTATTGATCTTCCAGCGCGATTTTCTCGAGTTCCTGAGCGACCTGCAGAGTGGGATTGTTTTCGACGCCGAGCAAGCTCAGCACTTCGCGAGCCGATTCCTGCATAACCGCGGCGCGGGGATCGTAGTTCTTATAGACGCGGTGACCGAAACCCATGAGGCGGAATGGGTCTTCCTTGTCTTTAGCGCGCGCTATGAATTCGGGGATACGGTCAACCGAGCCGATCTGGCGCAGCATGTTGAGCGCTGCTTCGTTGGCGCCGCCGTGGGCCGGGCCCCAAAGGCATGCAACGCCAGCGGCTATGCAGGCAAACGGATTGGCATCCGAAGAACCCGACAGCCGGACGGTCGATGTGGAGGCGTTCTGCTCGTGATCCGCATGCAGAGTAAAGATGCGATCCATCGCTTTGGCGATAACGGGATCGACCTTGTACTCTTCCGCCGGAACGGCGAAGCACATGTGGAGGAAGTTCGAGGCGTAGTCGAGATCGTTTCGCGGATACACAAAGGGCTGGCCTACGGAATATTTGTAGGCCATCGCAGCGATCGTTGGCAGCTTGGCGATCATGCGGATTGAGGCGATTTCGCGCTGGACCGGGTCATTGATATCGGTCGAGTCGTGGTAAAACGCTGCCATTGCGCCGACGACGCCGGTGACGATAGCCATGGGGTGCGCATCGCGACGGAAGCCGCGATAGAAGTAGTGCATCTGCTCATGCACCATGGTGTGACGCGTGACGCGGTTTCCGAAATCTTCAAGTTCGGCCGCCGTAGGAAGCTCACCGTAAAGCAGGAGGTAGCAAACTTCGAGATAGGAACTCTTCTCGGCTAGCTGGTCTATAGGGTAGCCGCGATAAAGAAGCTCGCCCTTGTCGCCATCGATATAGGTGATCGCGCTGTCACATGCAGCGGTCGAGGTAAACCCCGGGTCGTATGTGAAGAGCCCCGTCTTGGAGTAGAGCGAACGGATGTCAATGACGTCGGGTCCCACAGTGCCGCTCAGCACTGGGAAATCGTAGGTCTCGCCACCCAAGGTGAGTTTGGCCAATTTTTCGCTCATCAAGCGCCTCCCGGAGTTTTGGCTCAGGCGCATTGCGGACCAATATCCGCTACATCCGAGCACTCACATCGACATTGGAAAAATGTCCCGTTTCGGTATCCGAATTTGGTTGGCCATGCAACTGAGTCATGGCTCTTGACCTATAGGTAAGACGAATGGCTAACAGCCGCCGATTTATCGGTTTGGCGCGACAACGTCGCGAATTCTACCAAGGCTTTCTTCACGTCCGATAAGAGTCATCACTTCGAAAATGCCCGGCGATATCGTGCGGCCGGTTAGTGCCGCACGAAGCGGCTGGGCGATTTTGCCCAGTTTAAGCTCCACCGATTCCGCATAGCTGCGCACAGCGCCGTCGAGCGCCTCCACTGTCCAGTCATTTAGCGCCTCGAAGATGTCGACTAGCTTGCTCAAATGGGCCGCGGCATCGGCGTCCAGCAGCAATGCTGCCTTTTCATCCATTGGAAGAGGGCGGGCTGCGTAGATAAACTGCGCGAGATCGATCAATTCCAGCACTGTCTTGGCGCGCGGCTGCAGTTCGGGGATAGCTGACAGAATAGTCTGCTTGTTGGCCACAAGGCCTGCGTAGTCGCTGTTCCGGCCCGTTTCGGAGGCCGTTTCGACCATGACATCATAGAGCCGCGCAGGGTCGGCGGACCGGATATAGTGCCCGTTGAGATTATCGAGCTTTACGAAGTCGAACCGTGACGCGCCCTTATTCAGTGCTTCGAGCGAAAACCAGTCCACCATTTGGTCGGTCGAAAAAATCTCGTCGTCGCCGTGGGCCCAACCGAGCCTTGCGAGATAGTTGCGAAGCGCCTCGGGTAAGTAGCCCATCTGCCGGTAGGCTTCGATCCCTATGGCTCCATGACGCTTGGAGAGCTTGGCTCCATCTGACCCATGGATGAGTGGGATATGGGCCATCTCCGGGACATCCCATCCCATCGCCTGATAGATTACTATCTGGCGTGCAGCGTTGGTAAGGTGGTCATCGCCGCGGATGATGTGGGTGACTCCCATGTCGTGATCATCGACGACAACGGCATGCATGTAAGTTGGAGTGCCGTCGGAGCGAAGAATGATGAAGTCATCAAGGTTTTCCGCGCGGAACACGACGTCGCCCTGAACATGGTCTTTCACGACGATTTCACCACTCTGCGGCGCCTTTATGCGAATGACGGGCTTGAGGCCGGCCAGCGCTTCTGAAGGGTCTCGATCACGCCAGCGGCCATCATAGCGAGGCGGACGCCCTTCGGCACGGGCTCTTTCCCGCATCTCGGTCAACTCTTCAGGGGTGCTGTAGCACTTGTATGCCTTGCCTTGGGCGAGCAACTCGTGGGCAATCTCAGCATGGCGGTCCGCACGCGCGAATTGTGAAATAGGTTCGCCATCCCAGGTCAGACCGAGCCATGTCATGCCGTCGAGAATTGCGGTCACGGCGGCGTCAGTCGAGCGCTCCCTATCGGTATCCTCGATGCGCAAAAGCATTTTGCCGCCCATTTTCTGAGCAAACACCCAGTTGAAAAGCGCGGTCCGGGCACCACCGATGTGAAGAAAACCCGTAGGAGATGGCGCGAAACGGGTGACGACAGATTTCGACATTGAACAGCTTACCGCTTGGAGAATTTGCTGGGCCGTGTGTACCATAGCGTCCGGCGAGCGCAAGGGCAGGGGTGCGCGCGAAATGGTCGATATCGAGACCGTCCAGAAGGGTGGCCCACATACGACGTCCAACGCTCTACATGGGCGCGCATTGGCGTGGCTCCGGCAGTTGAATGCTGCTGTATTGGCGTCGGTGGTGGACGCATCCAGTCAGCGCCGCAACCTAATCCTCTGGCCGTTCGCGCTCATACTTGGGCTCATTGCTTATCGCATTCTGCCATTCGAGCCTGACGCGCAGGCGCTTTCCGTATTCTGCGTATTACTCCTGATCGCTCTCTTGGCACTGCGTGGAATTAGGGCGGCTCGCGACCTTGCGCAAATCTCGTTGCTGTTCGGCTTCGGGGCTGTATTACTGCCGGTGCACGGAGAGTTGTTTGGCACAAATATGCTGGAGGTCCCCCGTTATGGGACCTACCAGGCCAAGGTTGACGCAGTAATATTTGACGACGGGGTTCAGCAGCGCTGGATTGTGTCAGACATTTCGGGGGATCAGGATTGGACCGTGCCCGATGTGCGGAAAGCGCGGGTTCTGGTCCGCGGTGATCAAGCTATTGCGCCGGGTGACCGCATAAGCGCGCGTATCAGGTTCTATCCCGTACCCGCGCCTGCTGTGCCAGGGGGCTATGATGCGCAATTTGTTAGCCATTTCGATGGGATAGGCGCCTATGGCAGCGTGCTGGGCGATCTTTCAGTTGTTCCTGCACATCAGTCGGGCGTCATGGACATGGTCAACGCAGCGCGGCGCATCATCGGGGCGCGCCTCGTTGCGCAACTGGGAGACCGTATCGGCGGTATCGCGACCGCGCTGATCACGGGCGATCAAAGCCGGATCAGCGAGGAAGACTATGATCTGATGGCTTCGGCCGGAATCGTGCATGTGATTTCAATTTCAGGCCTGCATCTGACGCTTGTGGCGGGCACGATGTTCGCTAGCGTGCGCTTTCTATTGTCACTCAGCCAAGGCTGGTCGCAGCGATGGCCCATCAAAAAGATCGCTGCCGTCGCGGGCATTGCAACGGCGTTTAGCTATATGCTGCTATCAGGCTTGGTGATTCCGGCCGTTCGCTCGACCATAATGTTGGCGCTGGTGTTCACAGCGATTGTTGCTGGGCGTCAGGCGCTGACGATGCGTAATGTCGCCATCGCTACGATCATCATTATCCTTGTGCAACCGACATCAGTGTTTCGGGCGTCCTTTCAGTTGTCGTTTGCCGCGGTCATCGCGCTCATTGCGGCCCATGAGTTGGCGCGCCGAGGACGTGAGGAACGGGACCGGCCCGCGCAAGGGAAAGTGATCACGTTGATGATCGACGTGGGGACAACGAGCATCATTGCCGGACTGGCAACCTTGATCTTCACGGCCTACCATTTCCAGCAGACAGCTCCGTTTGGCGTGATCGGCAACCTTATGGCCATGCCTGTCGTGAGCTTTGTCATGATGCCTGCTGCTCTACTAGGGACATTGTTGGTACCCCTGGGCCTCGAGGCGCCTGCTTATGCGGTTTTGGGATGGAGCGTTGAAATCATGCTCTGGTCGGCAGGGGTGGTGCGCCAGATGAGCGGCGGGTTTGACTCCAGTCCAATCCTAGCGCCGTCAGCTCTGGTCGTCGCGCTCGCAGCATTGGGCTGGATGGCCTATTGCCGCGACCGAATTCGACTGGCCGGACCGTTCCTCGCGGTTCCACTCATAGCGGTCTTTTGCCTTGAACGTGCTCCAGACATCTTTATTGCGGATCAAAGCCAGGCACTTGCTGTCAGAAACGGCGCCGACATTGCACTTATGGCTGGACGCAATAATACCTTTGCGACGACCATCTGGTCGGAACGTTACATGACATCGATATCGGACGGTCACGAAGGCACGCGCTGCGACGCGATAGGCTGCGTCCTTCATACGGAGCACGATTACACGATTGCGCTCGTCAAGGACGCGTCAGCGTTCGCTGAAGACTGCGGCATTGCCCATATCGTCGTTTCGCGTATCAACGCGCCGGCGACATGCGCCGCCACGGCCACTTTGGTAATCGACGGTGCCGATCTTGCGCGCTACGGAACACATGTCATCAACTGGCATGGCCCCGATATCGCACCGACAGTGAGGACGGGCGTCGATAACCCCGAAAGACGCTGGCGTCTTGGAATTCAGTAACGGCGGAGTAAGCCGACCAGTCGACCTTGGACCTTGACCCGATCGGGACCAAAAATGCGGGTCTCATACGCCGGATTTGCAGCTTCCAGCGCGATGGCATTTCCCTTTTTCCGCAGACGCTTGAGCGTCGCTTCTTCTTCATCGACAAGAGCGACGATAATCTCACCGGTGCCAGCGGAGTCCTGCTTGCGGATCAACACCGTATCGCCATCGAAAATGCCGGCATCGATCATCGAATCGCCGCGCACTTCCAGCGCGTAATGCTCTCCAGAGCCGAGCATCTCGGGTGGCACCATGATTGAATGAGAATGAGTCTGTATGGCTTCGATCGGAGTGCCGGCCGCGATGCGGCCCATTACGGGCACAGTGATCGATCCGCCTTCGCTGGCAGGAATCGGTTTAGTGGGAACCTTGCCGAGATTACCTTCGATGACAGATGGCTCGAACTTCGACTTCTTGCCGCCCAATGATGGGTTCATCGAATCGGGGAGTTTAACCACTTCAAGAGCACGCGCCCTGTTTGGAAGGCGTCGAATGAACCCACGTTCTTCCAGCGCCGTAATCAGTCGATGGATTCCCGATTTGGATTTGAGGTCGAGCGCTTCCTTCATTTCGTCGAATGACGGCGGAATGCCACTTTCCTTCATACGTTCATGAATGAACATCAGGAGTTCGTGTTGCTTGCGCGTCAACATCGGCATTCCCTCGGCGATTTCGAATCGGAACAAATATTGAACACTTATACATGTTCCATAAATGTTCTGCAAGTGAATCGCATTTCTGGGGCTTTTGCGGCCTAAAGCAAGATGGCTTCTATATAGTCACCGGCGCTCATGCCGTGGCAGTTTTCGCGCTGTATGATCAGCGCTTCGGCGCTCGCGAGCGAGGAGAGATGGCCGCTGTCGGTCTGTCGAATTGGGTCAATTGTGGTGCGGCCCTGCGCGTCACGTTCCAAGCGCGCCCGCAAGTAATGACGCCGTGGGCCGTTGGCAGGTAGTGGGGCCGCCAGCGGCAAAAGCAGCGGATCCTGTGAGAGTGCGCCGGTCATCGCCTTTAATGCTGGTAGGATGAATATCCGCGCGGTGACCAGAGCCGATACCGGATTGCCCGGGAGGCCGAATACAAGTGTCTTGCCATGCGCGCCGAACATTAAAGGTTTTCCAGGTCGCATCGCTATGCGCCAGAAATCCATTGTTACACCGCAGGCCCTAAGAGCGTCCTGAACGAGGTCGTGCTCGCCTACGCTTGCACCGCCTGTTGTTATGAGGAGGTCTGGCTCGGTATCAAGTGCTGACCGCAAAGTGCGTTCAAGTGCGTCCTTGTCATCTGCTACGATGCCGTGATCGGTCATGATAGAGGCGAACGGACCGAGCAACGCTGACAGGGCAATCGTATTTGACGATACGATCTGGTCGGCTCCAATCGCCGTCCCTGGCGCGACCAACTCGTCACCTGTAGCAAGAAGGCCTATGGAGGGCAGGGTAGACACCTCGATGGTCGAGTTGTTGCCAGCTGCGATCAGTCCGATATTGTGCGCTGTGAGCGCTGTTCCCTGAGACGCCAGTTCCCTACCGGCGCGGAAATCCTCCCCGCGTCTACGAATATTTCGGCCGCTCTGCGCATCGGTATTGAATGTTATGCGATCGTCGTTTGCATTGACGTCCTCCTGCATAACGACTGCATCGGCGCCAGAAGGAACAGGCGCGCCAGTGAAGATGCGGATGCACTGGCCCTGCCCAACGGTGCCATGAAACGCCGAACCGGCTTGGGAGACACCGATCAGATCAAGAGTTGAACCGGGATTAACATCGTCTGCGCGAAGAGCGTAGCCGTCCATCGCACTGACGTCGAACGCAGGATTGTCGATGTGCGCCGTGGCGCCGCGCGCAAGAACGCGACCCAGCGAACGGCCCAGAGGCACAGTCTCGGATGGCAAACGCTCTACACGTGCGAGGATTTTTTCGAGGGCTAAGTCGACAGAAATCACGCTCGTTCCCTCGCGTAATCACCTGACTTGCCACCGCTTTTTTTAATCAGCCGAAGATTTTCGATGGTCATGGACTTATCAAGCGCTTTTGCCATGTCGTAGAGCGTCAGCGCTGTGACAGATGCCGCTGTGAGCGCTTCCATTTCAACCCCAGTTCTACCCAGGCTTTCCACTCTTGCTTCGATAGTGACCGTGTGTGGCGCACTATCACGCTCTATGGCGATCGTTATTTTTGTGATCGGTATCGGGTGGCAGAGCGGGATCAACTCGGACGTTTTTTTCGCCGCCATGATCCCTGCAACTCGCGCCACGGCGATGGCATCACCTTTCTTCAGACTGCCACCAAAAATCGCGTCGACAATTTCCGGGGTGGCTATGAGAGACGCACCAGCGACTGCACTGCGCGCCGTCTCACCCTTGTCGGCTATATCGACGATATGCGCTGCGCCGGTCTTATCGAGATGCGTCAAGCCGTGGGCCATGGCTTAGACCTTACCCAAAAGTGTACGGGTGGCGGCAGCGACATCGTCCTGTCGCATCAGACTCTCCCCAACGAGAAAGCATCGCAGGCCAGCTTCTGCCTGCAGAAACGCGATGTCGTCATGGGTGAAAATGCCGCTCTCGGAAACGAGAAGCCGTTCCTCCGGAACAAGGCGCGCGAGCTCGATGGTTGTTTGCAGGGTCACATCGAACGTCCGAAGATTGCGATTGTTGATGCCGATGAATTCGGCACCCAGCTCCAACGCACGCTCCATTTCAGGCTTGTCATGAACTTCAACCAGAGCGTCCATCTGCCATTCGGCTGCCGCGTCGAGCAAGGCTCTGGCATCGGCGTCATCAAGAGATGCCAGAATGATCAGGATGCAATCGGCGCCCCAAGCGCGTGCTTCGGCGACTTGATAGGGTTCGAAGAGAAAGTCTTTTCGCAGCGCGGGGAGCGAGCACGCATCACGTGCCTGGCCTAAAAATTCCGGACGACCTTGGAAAGAGGGCGTGTCGGTCAGGACGGAAAGGCACGCTGCGCCACCCGCCTGATAGGCCTCTGCCAGTGCGGGTGGATTAAAGTCCGGGCGGATGAGGCCTTTCGACGGGCTTGCCTTTTTGATCTCGGCTATTAGGCCGTAGTCTCCGGCCGCAATCTTCGCCTTGAGCGCGTCGCAAAATCCTCTCGGCGGAGCTTGCTCTCGGGCGGCCGCCACGACTTCGGTCATTGGGCGTGCGGATTTCGCCGCAGCAATTTCTTCGCGCTTGTAGGTCTCGATCTTGCGCAGGATATCAGTCATTTTGCGCTCGCCACTGCCAAACGCTCAAGCGTGGATTTCGCCTTGCCGGAATCAATTGCATCCGCGCCAAGTACCACGCCGTCGCGTAGTGTTTCCACTTTCTCAGCGACTACGAAAGCCGCAGCGGCATTGAGCAGAACGATATCGCGATACGGGCCCTGCGCACCGTCCAGCAGTTTACGCACTTTACTCGCATTGTACTCAGGGTCGCCACCGCGGAGGTCGCCAATGCTTACACGAGGCAATCCGGCTTCTTCGGGAGTCACCTCGAACGATGTCAAGTTGCCGTTCTTGATCTGCGATACGAAGGACGGTCCCGTTGTCGAGAGCTCGTCTAGTCCACTGTCACCGTGGACGACCCATGCGGCGCGAGCCTGGTTGGCCTGCAGAGCTGCTGCGACGGGCTCCACCCAATCTCGATCATAAACTCCGAGAACGTATCGCTTCACTCCGGCAGGGTTGGCCTGTGGGCCAAGAAGATTGAACATCGTCCTCACGCCCATCTCCGCGCGCGACGGCCCAACGTGACGCATGGCGGGATGGTGATTGGGCGCAAACATAAAGCCGATACCCGCTTCGCGAATGCATGCCGAAATGCGCTCGGGCGAGAGGTCGAGGTCAATGCCCAGCTTTTGCAGTGCTTCGGCAGATCCTGATTTTGATGACAATGCGCGATTGCCGTGCTTGGCAACGGGGACCCCCGCCGCAGCGACAACAATTGCCGCGCCTGTGGAAATATTGAGCGTTCCCGCTCCATCGCCGCCCGTTCCCACAATATCGACGGCATCGTCCGGTGCTTCGACCGGCACCATCTTGGCGCGCATTATGGAGACTGCTGCGGCGATCTCGCCAACGGTCTCGCCCTTGACTCGCATGCCCATAAGAAAGGCGCCGATCTGGGAGGGAGTTGCGTTGCCGGACATGATGATTTCCATCACGTCGCGCATTTCAGTCCCTGTCAGATCCCTGCCGTCGGCAATTCTGGCCAGCGCACCTTTGATGTCCATGGTGGAATTCTCCTCGGGCTCAGGCAGCGCGACTGGCGTTGAAATCTCGCGCGATATTGAGAAAGTTCTGCAAAATGGCGTGGCCGTTTTCGGAGGAAATGCTTTCGGGGTGAAACTGCACGCCATGAACCGGCAAATCGCGGTGCTGAAGACCCATGATCTGACCGTCATCTGAGCGTGCTGTGACGCTCAGCTCCGCTGGCAGTGTGTCGTCGCGCACAACCAGTGAGTGGTAGCGGGTTGCGTCGAATTGCTTGTTGAGCCCACGAAAAACGCCGCGCCCATCATGGGAGATCGTCGAAACCTTGCCGTGCATGGGAACTGGAGCGCGTACGACGTCGCCGCCAAACGCCTGACCCATCGACTGTAGGCCGAGACAGACACCAAACAGAGGGATTTCGCCTGCAAAGCGCTTGATCAGCGCGAGGCATATACCGGCCTCGTTAGGTGTGCATGGACCTGGGGAAATGACGATTGCATCTGGGTCGTGCGCTTCTATCTCATCTAGGGTGATACGGTCGTTGCGGACGACTTTGGTTTCAGCACCAAGCTCGCCGATATAATGGACGAGATTATAGGTGAAGCTGTCATAGTTATCGATCACGAGAACGCGCATTTACTGGCCCAACTTCGATTGTCCGGCATAGCGTAGCGCTTCCTCAGCAGCGCTGAAAAGGGCGCGCGCCTTGTTTTCGCATTCGAGTTGCTCAAGTTCGGGTTTGCTGTCGGCCACGATGCCAGCCCCAGCCTGCACATACAGCCTATCATCCTTGAGGATCGCTGTGCGTAGGATGATGCAGGTGTCCATGCGGCCATCAGCTCCAAAATAGCCGACACAGCCTGCATAAATCCCGCGGCGTGTCATCTCAAGTTCATCGATGATCTCCATCGCCCGAACCTTTGGTGCTCCTGAAACCGTACCAGCAGGAAAACCAGCGGCTAGAGCATCAATATTGTCGTATTTCGGATCGAGGCGTCCGACGACATTAGAGACGATGTGCATTACGTGCGAGTAGTACTCGAGAAAGAATTTGTCGGTGACCTTCACGGACCCGATCTCCGCAACACGCCCCACGTCGTTGCGACCCAGATCGAGAAGCATAAGGTGTTCTGACAACTCTTTGGGATCAGAAAGCAACTCGTCAGCCAGTTCCCGATCTCTTTCCGGCGTAGCGCCGCGCTTTCGGGTGCCGGCTATTGGCCGGATCGTCAACTCACCCCGATCGACGCGAACGAGAATTTCCGGGCTGGATCCAGCAACAGCAAAGTCCCCGAAATCGAGGAAATACATATAAGGCGATGGATTGGTACGCCTTAGCGCCCGATAGAGAGCGGTAGGCGGCAATTTGAATTCTGCCGAAAAGCGCTGGCTTAAGACGACCTGGAAAATATCACCGGCAGCGATGTAGTCTTGCGCGGCACGCACCATTTTGAAGTAGTCGCTGCTGCTTGTATTTGATGCCACCTCTATCGCTGGCATGTCCAAAATCGCTTCGGTGCCGGGCAGGGGGCGTTCCAGCCTCGCAATCGCCTCTTCAATTCTGTCATTGGCCGATTGATAGGCCTGGCGCGCGCTTACGCCGTCACGCACATATACGGGAGCGGTGAGGTAGAGTTCGTCCTTGAGCGTGTCGAATACGGCCAGGAGGGAAGGCCGCATCATGATCGCATCCGGCACGCCCAATTCGTCGGGGTTGTCGTCGGGGAGCGATTCCATGAACCGCACCATGTCATAGCCAAGATATCCGAAGACCCCGGCTGAGCTGGGCGGCAATTCCGGCGGCATATCGATCTGACTTTCCGCAATCAAGGCGCGCAGCGCATCCAGCGGGGCATGGGACTGGGTGGTAAAATCACTGGCAGTGGCTTGGGCGTGCCGGTTGATCTCGGCGTGACCGTCGACAACGCGCCACAGCAGGTCGGGCTCAAGGCCAATTATGGAGTAACGACCTCTGACAACGCCGCCTTCTACCGATTCCAGGAGAAAGGTATGACGGCGTCCATCGGCGAGCTTGAGATAAGTGCCAACCGGCGTCTCGAGGTCTGCGACCACGCGGCGATAGATAATCTGATTTTGCCCAGCCGCGTAGCGCTTACTAAAGTCGTCGAACTCGCTGGATTCAGGCATAAATGATTACTCTATCCCAACGACGAGATTGAACGCCTGCTCATTGATGCGAATGCCCACGTCCTCGCGCAGCCCTTCCACGAAGCTCGAATAGAGAAGGTTGCGAAACGAGGTCTGCAACGCGGTCGCGACTTGAGACGTGCCTTCTGCCTCAGCTGGGATTACATCGGTGACTTGGAAAACGACAACGTTGCCGTCTTGCGTCGTTACATAGTTCGCATAGCCTTCACCGCCCTGAAAGGCTGACTGTATGACATCCGGCCCTAGCACAGTAGCTGTTGCACTGCGACCGAATGTACCGCTGGACTGAGGCGTCTGGCCCTGCGCGGTGGCCAGCGTGAAAAGGTCGTCACCGAAGTCTAGAGCCGCAACCAGGTCCTCGGCAGTGCGGGTCATATTGAGCTCGGTCTCCAGCTCCTGCCACGCAACAACCACCTCATCGCGAACTTCTTCAAGTGTCTGGTCGCGCTCCGGCTGGACTTCATGGAGTTCGAAGAAAACCGTGCGGCTGGACCCTAAATTGATTGCGGGGGTAAACTGCGCATCTTCAGATGCTGCAAACACCGCCTCGACGATCCGCTGGGTTGAATCGGGCGGGAGTACATCGAGATCGGCGAGCGCCGCGCCGTCCCGGGTGAGGTCGAGGTCGTAGCTCTCGAGGCCATACCGTTCTGCAACTTCCGATACGGGTTGGAAGGCGGCACGAGCCTCTTCGATCTCGTCGTAAACATCGAGCACCATGTCCTGGGCGCGGCGTGAGGCAATAGACTGAGCGATATCGTCCCGCACGGCTTCAATAGGTTGCTGCCCGGCCTCCTGGACGGAGCTGACCCAGATGACACGCTGGCCACCGGCGTCGTCGTTGATCATCGAATACCCGCCCTCGTCCAAAGCGAAGGCAGCGTCTGCAACGGTGGGGTCAGTCAATTCGCCTTGCTCGAAAACGCCAAGCTCAGAAACAGACGTTTGCAGCCCTGCCTCGGACACTACACTTGCAAAGCTTCGACCCGAAGCTAGCCCGGCTTCGAAAAGAGCCGCCGCGTCGGCGTCGGGGAGAGTGACTTGATGAATCGTGCGGCGCTCACCAACCACATACTGGTCACCGGTGCGCTCATATTCGGCGGCGATGTCTTGATCACTGATCTCCATCCCCGCAGCTAAAGCCTCGGAGGTCAGAGGAAGAAGGGTGACCGAGCGGGTTTCGACAGTTCGGAAGCGATCCTGATTTTCAGCGAAGAACTGCGCAAGCTGTTCTTCTGTGGGTTCGTCGGTTACGGAAAAAAGAACTGGGTTGAGTTCGACATAGTCGATGGTGCGCAAATCATTTTCGTAAGAGCGAGCGATATCAAGCGCCACCTGCGGGAGCTGCACTCCATCAAAAACGAGAGCAACTTGCTCGCGATTGGCAATGTCGCGCTGAAGGTCGAGATACTCGGCCTCCGTAAAGCCCGACTGGCGAAGCATGGCGGAGAACTCGGATGCATCAAATAATCCGAGTGCACTGGCAAAGTTCGGGTCGCGTCGCACCATGTCCGCGAGTTTTGCGTCAGATACACCTAGCCCGAGCCGCTGAGACAAAATGTCGGCCGATGCTTCGTTGGCTAGCCGTGCCAAGGCTGCGTTGGGGATGCCATAGGCAAGCGCTTCCTGGCCGGATGGGGCAACACCGGTCTGCTGGGCGAACTGATTGATCTGTGCACGGTAGATGCGGTCGAAATCGCGAATCGAGATGTTCTGATCACCAACGCGTGCGACCGTATTAGCGTTGAGATCGAGAAACACGCTTGGAATACCGAAACCGGCGACGGCGATGATCAGGATGCCCAGGAAGATTTTTGCAATCCAGCTACGGCCAAAGTTTCTCAGATTATCGAGCATCGTGTTCCGATCGTTTCAGGCGCAGATATCGCCTTATGTCTTACGTTTTACCCTATGGCATTGTAGGAGCGCGCATAATAGACAGGGCGCGACCGGCGCGGCAAGGCACCCTCCGCGGGCCGAGTTAAGCCAATATAATTCGCCGTGCAAGGCATATTGAGGACATCAGATGAACATGGCTACCCGGCCGCTGATCGCTGGAAACTGGAAGATGAACGGCACCGGAGCCGGCATCGAAGAACTTGCGCGGCTCAAGACCCTTCTCGAGGAAGCTGGCACAGTCGAAAGCGACATCGTCGTTTGCCCGCCGGCTACGCTTATTCATCGCGCTGCACAGACTGTTGAAGGTGGACCGATCAGGATAGGTGGACAAGACTGTCATTCAAGCGTCAACGGTGCACACACGGGCGATATAAGCGCTGCGATGCTTCTCGATGCGGGGGCCAGCCACGTGATCCTCGGGCATTCTGAACGGCGTGCCGATCATGGCGAGACGGACTCGATTGTGCGCTCCAAATGCGAAGCAGCGCTGTCAGGAGGACTGATTCCTATAGTTTGCGTCGGTGAGACTGAAACGGAGCGCGGCGAGGGCAATGCGAATCAGGTCGTCGCGGAGCAGCTGCGCGGTTCACTTCCGGAGCATTTCGGTAACACGCCTATAGTCGTTGCCTACGAGCCCATTTGGGCAATCGGAACCGGCAAAACCGCGACGCCGGCCGATATAGAGGAAATGCACGGCCACATCCGGGAATTGTTGATCGAGCGTTTCGGTCGGTCCGGAGAGGCAGCACGTCTGCTGTACGGCGGGTCGGTCAAGTCCGACAATGCCGGCACTATTCTTTCTACCCCCAATGTCAACGGGGCGCTGGTTGGCGGTGCGAGCCTAAAAGCGAACGACTTTTTCTCGATCATAGTTGCCGCTTGAATATCGGATAAAAAGTGCCGATCTCATACTGGCAATTGGCAGTCTTTGCGTGTAGAACCCCGCGCAACGAGATGCCTATGAGCAGCCTTGTCCAGCACATCAGTGGTGAAGGGCAGGGCTTGCAGTTTTGATTGAAGGACCCAGCATCGCATGGCCACCGTTCTCATCGTAGCCTATCTGTTGATCGTGATCGCCATGATCGTGGTCATCCTGCTGCAGCGCTCCGAAGGGGGCGGGCTTGGCATGGGCGGAGGCGGGGGTGGCGGAGGCTTCATGTCCGCGCGCGGCTCGGCCAACCTTTTGACCCGCACGACAGCAATCCTCGGCACTCTGTTCATGGTGACGGCAATTGGCCTGACGATACTGAGCCAGACCGACAACCGCTCGTCCTCTATTCTTAGCCAGGCCGCGCAAAATCCGGATGGCAGCCAGACGACCGTACTTGACGCGCTTGATGCCCTTGGTGGCGGAAACGGCGATCTCAACGTTCCCGCTCAGCCCGCGACTGAAGGCAGTGACGTTGTCGCACCGGCCGCGGAGCCAAGTGAAACGGATGTGACCGCCCCAGCGCCTGTCGTAGATGAGCCTGTTGCGCCGTCGACGACCACACCAGCGGTGGAGCCGGATGCGGTTGCTCCGGCTGAGCCCGCAGTGTCGGCTCCTGAGGCCGAAGCCGCTCCAGCCGATGAGGCGCCCCAAACGGCTCCTGGCACAACGACCGGCAACTAGCTCCGGTCAGAAGCAACCTAGGATGGGGATGGAGACATCCCCTTCTTTTTTGTGTGGGCGTGAGTGAGTTCGCGCTTCGAATCGACGATGACTTATGTAAGGTGAACTTCCATGGCTCGGTACGTTTTCATAACCGGTGGCGTGGTTTCCTCGCTTGGTAAAGGTCTGGCTTCGGCGGCTCTGGGGTCCGTCCTGCAAACGCGTGGCTACAAGGTCCGCCTGCGCAAGCTCGACCCGTATCTCAACATCGATCCCGGCACGATGTCGCCCTACCAGCACGGCGAAGTGTTCGTGACCGATGACGGTGCGGAAACCGATCTTGATCTGGGCCATTATGAGCGCTTCACCGGTCGATCCGCCAATCAAAAAGACAACATCACCACGGGCCGCATTTATTCCGACATCCTGACAAAGGAGCGCCGGGGCGACTATCTCGGTGCAACCGTGCAGGTGATCCCCCACGTTACCGACGAGATCAAGACGTTTATAACTTCGGACAATGCTGAGTTCGATTTTGTTCTCTGCGAGATCGGCGGCACTGTCGGCGATATCGAGGCGATGCCATTTCTTGAGGCTATCCGCCAGTTGGGCAATGAGTTGCCGCGCGGCGACGCCGTGTTCATTCACCTCACCCTGATGCCCTTTATTCCGAGTGCTGGGGAACTCAAGACCAAGCCGACCCAGCACTCGGTTAAGGAATTGCGGTCGATCGGCATCCAGCCTGATATTCTTCTCGTACGATGCGATCGTCCGATACCGGAAGGTGAAAAGCGCAAGCTCTCCCTGTTTTGCAACGTACGCCCCAGCGCCGTGATCCAGGCGCTAGACGTGGCTTCGATCTATGACGTGCCAATAGCCTATCACGAAGAAGGTCTTGACGCAGAGGTGCTTGCCGCGTTTGGCATAAAGGACGCGCCGGATCCCCAGCTTGACGGATGGCGCGAAGTTTCACGCCGTGTGCATAACCCTGAGGGCGAGGTCAATATCGCCATCGTGGGCAAGTACACCGGCTTGAAAGATGCCTACAAATCCTTGTCCGAGGCTTTGGCACATGGCGGTATCGCGAATAACGTCAAGGTCAACCTCGAATGGATCGATTCTGAGGTCTTCGAGCGCGACGATCCCGCGCCATATCTTGAAGGCATCCACGGCATTCTGGTCCCGGGCGGATTTGGTGAACGCGGATCTGAAGGCAAAATCAACGCTGCACGCTTTGCGCGCGTGCGCGATGTGCCATATTTTGGCATCTGCTTTGGCATGCAGATGGCGTGCATCGAGGCAGCGCGCAACACGGCGCGCCTGCCTCGCGCAAGCTCAACAGAATTTGGGCCAACCAAGGAGCCGGTCGTTGGCCTCATGACCGAGTGGGTCAAGGAGAATAACACGGAACAGCGCGGCGAAGACGCCGATCTCGGTGGCACCATGCGATTGGGCGCTTATCCCGCTCAATTGGTGCGCGGCAGCCGGGTCGCCGACATTTATGGGACCAACCGCATTTCGGAACGGCATAGGCACCGGTTTGAGGTAAACATGAAGTATCGGAAGGTTCTCGAAGCCAATGGGCTTCTGTTCTCCGGGCTGTCTCCTGACGGGACGCTTCCGGAAATTGTCGAGCGCACCGACCATCCCTGGTTCATCGGCGTTCAGTACCACCCCGAACTCAAGTCGCGTCCATTTGAACCGCACCCGCTATTCAAGTCCTTCATCTCTGCTGCCGTCGATCAAAGCCGCTTGGTCTAGGGGGGCGGATTGGGCGAGTTGGTCAATCTTCGTCTTGCCCGCAAGTCAAAGCAGCGGGCTGACAAAGAACGCGCTGCTGAGAGCAATCGCGCTAAGTTCGGTCGCACCAAGTCAGAGCGCGAATTGAGTGACAGGCAAAAGCAGCTTTCCGAGCGCATGCTCGACGCTCACGAGCGACAGTCGGACGAGGATAGCTAAGGAACGGTGTTAGGACGGAGACGTTAGGCAAGAGAACAACGACCCAAGGAGGTTGCTCATGCCAACTGCATCTGGACACACCACAGCTATTCGCGCGACCCGTACAGTCGGGACGGACGTTTACAATCTCGACGGCGAGAAGATTGGCAAGGTCGAGGACATCGTGCTCGATAAAACAGACAACTCGATCATGTTTGCTGTCGTCGGATTTGGCGGATTTCTAGGCATCGGTGAGAAGTTTCATCCGCTGCCCTGGGCCTCCCTCGATTTCGACAAGGAGCAGGACGGATATGTCGTGCCATTCACCAAGGACGAGCTCGAGGCTGCACCGGCCGATTCCATTGATGAACTGACCAAAGATGATGGGCTGCACGCGCGGCAGGAGGCTTATAGCTACTATAAGGTCGATCCGTACTGGAATTGATCTCACTAGGTCGACGATATTGCAGCTTGGCGGGCGGATGAATGTCATCCGCCCGCATTATTTTTGTGCCAAGCCCTTCCACACCGAGTGCGCCTTGATTAGAAGGGCAGCGACCGGCACCACTCCCCAGAAATGAAGGGCGCTTCCATGTCTGCTATTGTTGACGTCATTGGCCGTCAGATTTTTGACAGCCGCGGCAATCCCACCGTCGAAGTCGATGTCGTTCTTGATGACGGAAGTTTCGGCCGCGCGGCAGTGCCATCGGGTGCTTCCACCGGCGCTCACGAAGCTGTCGAGCTTCGCGACGGTGGAGAAGCTTATTTGGGCAAGGGTGTCCTCAACGCAGTCGATAACGTCAACACGCTGATTGCTGCCGAAATCGAGGGCCTCGACGCTCTCGATCAAATCGGCGTCGACAATGCGATGATCGATCTCGATGGCACCCACAACAAGGGTAAGCTGGGCGCCAACGCTATCCTCGGTGTTTCGCTCGCCGTGGCCCGTGCCGCCGCTGAATCGAGCGCGCTTCCACTCTGGCGCTATGTTGGCGGCCCAAACGCGCGCCTTTTGCCCGTTCCGATGATGAACATCATCAATGGCGGAGAGCATGCCGACAACCCTATCGATATCCAGGAATTCATGATCATGCCCGTCGGGGCGGATTCGATTGCCGACGCCGTTCGGATTGGTTCTGAAATATTCCATACCCTTAAGAAGGGTCTGGCCGCCGAGGGCCATAACACCAATGTCGGCGATGAGGGTGGCTTCGCCCCTAATCTCTCATCTACGGACGATGCGCTTGGCTTTATCATGAAGTCGATCGAGAAGGCCGGCTATGCACCTGGCGAAGATGTATATCTGGCGTTGGACTGCGCATCGACCGAGTTCTTCAAGGACGGCTCCTACAACCTTAAGGGCGAAGGCAAGACGCTCGGCTCCGATGAGATGGTGCGATACCTCGAAGACCTGAGCAATCGCTTCCCGATCATTTCGATCGAGGACGGAATGGCTGAAGACGATTGGGATGGCTGGAAGGCCTTGACCGATGCTATTGGCGACAAGGTCCAACTGGTCGGAGACGATCTGTTCGTCACTAATACGGAGCGCCTGACGTCCGGTATCAAGATGGGTGTTGCGAATTCGATCCTTGTGAAGGTCAATCAGATTGGGTCGCTTTCGGAAACGCTCGAAGCAGTCGAGACCGCGCACAAGGCGCGCTACACTTCAGTGATGTCGCACCGGTCTGGCGAAACGGAGGATTCGACGATTGCCGACCTCGCCGTTGCGCTTAATTGCGGGCAGATCAAAACCGGCTCGCTGGCGCGCTCGGACCGATTGGCAAAATACAATCAGCTCATCCGAATCGAGGAGTTTCTTGGCAGTTCCGGTCGATATGCGGGCCGGTCGATCCTCAAGGGACGCTAAACGAGTAGGGGCGCTAGAGCGCCCCTTATCATTTGAGGCAACCAGTCCTTAAGCTTGATGCGATATTAACGGCATGACTCCCTTTTCAGCGCATTGAGTAGTTATGCCAACCCGCGTCAAACGACCTTCGATTCTGATCAAGCTCTCGATCACCGTCGGGCTGATCGCCTTCCAGGGCTATCTGGGTTATCATGTGGTGACCGGCGCTTTTGGCATCGAGAGCCAGAAGGAAATGTTTGAGGAAATCCGGATACTTGAGGCTAGGGAAGCTGCCCTTGGCATTGAGATTGACTCCTACCGTCATCGCATCGCGCTGCTCGATCCGCGCAAGCTGGACCCCGATATCCTCACCGAGCGGGCCCGCGCTCTTCTGGGGCTCGTTCATCCCGACGATGTCTTAATCGTCCCCGCGCAGCATGTGGCAGTTAACTGATTTTCGATTTATTTTTTAAATTATCTTGATTTCAGTTAATTCATATAATTCCATATTTTTCAATCTCTTGGACCCTTTTGCATTGTGCGCGACTAGCTTTCGCTGTGGTGTAAGGCAGGATATGATGTATGACTGTCCCTGCATCCCGCACACCTTACGGTGACGGCAATATCCACGTTCATACCCGGAGATGTCGCATGGCGCGCAAAGCGACGGCCACCAAATCCAAGGCCCAATCCAACATTCCAGAATTGACCAAGGAAGAAGAGCTCTACGCGTTCCGCGAGATGCTTCTTATCCGTCGCTTTGAAGAGAAGGCCGGCCAGATGTATGGCATGGGCCTCATCGGTGGATTTTGTCACCTTTACATCGGTCAGGAAGCCGTTGTCACCGGCATTACGATGTCGACCAAACTTGGCGAAGATGCCCAGATCACCGGGTATCGCGACCATGGCCACATGCTAGTCATGGGGCTTGATCCAAAGGGCGTGATGGCCGAGTTGACTGGTCGCAAGGGCGGGTTGTCCAAAGGCAAGGGCGGCTCCATGCACATGTTCTCCAACGAACACCGCTTTTACGGCGGCAATGGTATCGTTGGTGCGCAGGCATCGCTTGGTACAGGGCTGGCTTTTGCTTCAAAATATCGCGGCGAGGACACGGTCTCGATCACTTATTTTGGTGACGGCGCTGCCAATCAGGGGCAGGTTTATGAGAGCTTCAATATGGCGAAGCTCTGGAAGCTCCCTGTCGTATACGTCATCGAGAACAATAGATACGCGATGGGGACGTCGCTTGAGCGTGCAGCGTCGACCACCGATTTGTCCCAGCGCGGCGTTTCCTTTGGCATTCCAGGGGAACAAGTCGACGGCATGGATATCCGTATGGTCAAGGATGCGGCCGAGCGTGCTATCGAGCATGCGCGGTCTGGGAAGGGGCCCTATATCCTTGAGATGCTCACATATCGCTATCGCGGTCATTCGATGTCCGATCCGGCCAAGTACCGGTCCAAGGACGAAGTCACGACAATGCGCTCCGAACGCGATCCGATCGAGCAAGTCCGCAAGCGCATTCTCGAAAAGAATTACGCGAGCGAAGACGACCTCAAAGAGATCGAAAAGGATGTACGGGCGATTGTGACCGAGGCGGCGGACTTCGCCACCAACGATCCAGAGCCCGATACATCCGAGCTCTACACCGACATTCTGATTGACTAAGCGCAGGCCAGGAGAAGAAATATGCCCACTGATATTCTGATGCCCGCGCTGTCGCCCACTATGGAAGAGGGCAAGCTTTCCAAATGGGTCGTCAAGCAGGGTGATAAAGTCGCTCCCGGTGACGTGCTGGCTGAAATCGAAACCGACAAGGCGACGATGGAAGTCGAGGCCGTTGACGAAGGCGTCATCGGCAAGATTTTCGTGGCCGAAGGTACTGAGGGCGTGAAGGTGAACACCCCGATCGCCGCGTTAATCGGTGAAGACGAAGACGCCAGCGCCGTACCTGAACCCGAGATCACCACTGACGAGCCCAAAGAGTCCGAAAAGCCGGGGCCAGATGAGGAAGTGGCCAAAAACTCCCATCCGACAACCAAGGCTGTCGATGCGCCTGCTGCTCCACAGTTCAAGCCGCAGAACGACCCCGATATTCCCGACGATGTCGAGATGGTGACCATTACTGTGCGCGAAGCGCTTCGCGACGCAATGGCTGAAGAGATGCGCACCGACAAGGACGTCTTCGTTATTGGCGAAGAGGTCGCCGAGTATCAGGGTGCTTACAAGGTCACGCAGGGCCTGCTGCAGGAGTTCGGGTCGGAGCGTGTCATTGATACTCCAATCACCGAGCATGGGTTTGCCGGCCTAGCCGTCGGCGCAGCCTTCGCGGGCCTCAAGCCAATTGTTGAGTTCATGACGTGGAACTTCGGCATGCAGGCGATAGACCAGATTATCAACTCCGCCGCCAAACAGCTCTATATGTCCGGCGGTCAGGTCAAGGCGCCCATGGTTTTCCGTGGTCCGAACGGTGCGGCAGCGCGCGTGGGCGCGCAGCACAGCCAGGACTTTTCAGCCTGGTATAGCCATGTTCCGGGCCTTACGGTCATCGCGCCCTATACGGCTGCTGACGCCAAGGGCCTGCTGAAAGCCGCGATCCGCTCGCCAAATCCGGTGGTCTTCCTTGAGAACGAGGTTCTCTATGGTTCGACCGGCGAAGTCCCCAAAATGGACGATTTCGTTCTGCCGATCGGCAAGGCGCGCATTGCCCGCCAAGGGAAGGATGTCACGATCGTATCGTTCTCGATGGGGATGCGCTACGCGACGCAAGCGACCGAGAAACTGGTCGCTGCCGGCGTTGATGTGGAACTCATCGATCTGCGCACGCTTCGTCCCTTGGACATCGATACGGTTATTGAATCGGTCAAGAAAACCGGCCGTTGCGTGACTGTTGAAGAAGGATGGCCCCAGGGCGGTATCGGGTCTGAGATATCGGCGCGGCTCATGGAGCACGCTTTCGATTATCTCGATGCGCCGGTGACACGTGTCACCGGAAAGGACGTCCCCATGCCCTATGCCGCCAACCTCGAAAAATTGGCTTTGCCCAATGTCGATGAGGTGATCGCCGCGGTCAACGCCGTCACCTACCGCAGTTAAGGGAGGCTCCGATGCCGATCAACATCACAATGCCCGCCCTGTCGCCGACGATGGAAGAGGGCACGCTGGCCAAGTGGCACGTCAAGGAGGGCGACACTGTCTCCTCCGGCGACGTTATTGCCGAGATCGAAACTGACAAGGCGACCATGGAAGTGGAAGCCGTTGATGAAGGTACCATCGGCAAGATTTTGGTGTCGGAAGGCAGCGAGAACGTCAAGGTCAATGCGGTAATCGCGGTACTGCTCGAAGAGGGCGAAAGCGCTGATAATATCGGCGACGCCTCGGCCGAAAAGCCTAAAGGCGATGCGCCAAAGGCCGAGGAGGCGACCGACCAGCCCAAGGCTGAGACGTCGAAAGCTAGCGATACACCCAAGGCACCGACATCGAGCGCGGATGCAAAGCCTGCTCCCGAGCCGCTTCCCGCTCCAAGGGCGGACGGTAAGCGTGTCTTCGCATCTCCACTGGCGCGTCGATTGGCCAAGGAAGCCGGCATCGACCTTTCCGCAGTGTCCGGCACTGGCCCTAAGGGGCGCGTCGTAAAGGCCGATGTCGAAAAGGCTAAAAAGGACGGCGCCACGAGCAAGCCGGCAATTTCGCCGACGGCAGGAGCACCCGCTGCCACCGGGATGTCGAAACAGCAGGTCATTTCGCTCTACGAGGAAGGCACCTATGACATCGTGCCGAATGATGGCATGCGCAAGACAGTCGCGGCTCGCCTTACGGAATCTAAGCAGACAGTCCCACATTTCTACCTCACGCTCGATTGCAACATCGACGCATTGATGAAGGCACGCGAGGACATCAACTCCGCTGCACCCAAAAGCAAAGAAGGCAAGCCCGCCTACAAGCTCTCGGTCAACGATTTCATCATGAAGGCGTGGGCGTTGGCGTTGCAGCAGGTACCGCAGGCCAATGCGACTTGGGCTGGGGACTCGATCCTCTATCATCATCGCTCGGACGTAGCGGTTGCCGTGGCAATCCCAGGCGGTTTGTTTACGCCCGTGGTCAAATCCTGCGATACCAAATCGCTGCGCCAGATTTCCGACGAGGTAAAAGATCTGGCCACCCGCGCCCGCAGCAAGAAGCTGGCGCCTCATGAGTATCAAGGCGGATCGTCTTCCGTCTCGAACCTCGGCATGTTCGGCATCAAGCACTTTGGTGCGGTCATCAACCCACCGCATGGCACGATCCTCGCCGTCGGCGCAGGTGAGGAGCGGGTCTATGCGGAGAACGGTGAGATCAAGACGGGCAATTTCATGACCGTGACGCTCTCGTGTGATCACCGCTCTGTGGATGGTGCGCTGGGCGCTGAACTTTTGTCGGCCTTTAAAGCGCTGATCGAAACCCCAGTCATGATGCTGGCTTAGGAGCGGGTGATGAAGACCATCCTGGCCTTCGGCGATAGCCTGACCTTTGGTTCCGACCCTGTCACCGCTGGTGGCCGGCACGCTTTCGAGGACCGGTGGCCGACGCGGCTCGAAGTGGGGCTCGGCGGGAAGGCGAGGGTGATCGCGGAGGGGCTCGGCGGTCGAACGACGTGCTTTGATGATTTCTCGGCGGTTGCAGATCGAAACGGTGCACGGATACTGCCGACGCTTTTGGCGAGCCACGCGCCGCTCGACGTTGTCGTCATCATGCTCGGCACCAATGATATGAAGGACTACATCTGTGGCAGCGCTTTAGGCGCAGCCATGGGTATGAAACGGCTGGTTGAGATCATCAGATGCCACCCTTGGGCTGCCGGAACGCCGGTCCCTGAGGTCGTGTTGATGGCGCCACCACACTGCATTGCCACTGATCATGCTGATCTGTCGCCAATGTTTGAGCATGGCATCCGTGAAAGTCGTCTGTTGCCGATCCATTACCAGCGCGTCGCACAAGACACGGGCTGCCGCTTTTTTGATGCCGCGACCGTGGCCAGCGCCCATCCTACCGATGGGGTCCACCTCGATCCGGCAAACACGCGCGCCATCGGCGATGCATTGGCGCCGATAGTAAAAGACATGCTTGGGCTATAGCCCAGAACGACAAGAGGATAATCATGGCGGATCAGTACGATATAATCGTGATCGGTGCTGGACCTGGCGGCTATATCGCCGCTATTCGCGCATCCCAACTTGGGCTCAAGGCCGCAATCGTTGAGCGCGAGCATATGGCAGGGATCTGCTCGAACTGGGGTTGCATCCCCACCAAGGCGCTACTGCGGTCTGCCGAAATCTACGGCCATATGGGCCACGCGAAGGACTATGGCTTGACCGCCGACAAGTTTGGCTTTGACATCAGCGACATCGTCAAGCGCTCGCGCGGTATTGCAGGGCGTATGAATGACGGCGTGCAGTTTCTGATGAAAAAGAACAAGGTCGACATCATCTGGGGCGAGGCGACCATCACCAAGCCGGGCGAAGTCAAGGTCGAGGCGACAAAGAAAAAACCGGTCGAGCCGCAACATCCCAAGCCCAAGACGACATTGGGTGAAGGGATCTACAAGGCAAAAAATATCATCATCGCGACCGGCGCGCGTCCCCGTGTATTGCCCGGTATCGAGCCGGATGGCGAAAAGATCTGGACCTATTTCGAGGCTCTCAAGCCTGCGAAAATGCCGAAATCGGTCGCCGTTATGGGCTCTGGCGCGATTGGTATCGAATTTGCGTCCTTCTATCGCTCGATGGGCGCCGAAGTAACTGTTATCGAATTGCTGCCGCAGATTATGCCGGTTGAGGATGCTGAAATCGCAGGGCTAGCGCGCAAGCGTCTGGAAAAGCGCGGTATCCAGATTTTTACCGACGCGAAGGTATCCAAGGTCGACAAGACCAAGGACGGCATCAAGGCACATGTCGAGCTCAAGTCCGGAGACAAAAAGCAGATAGAGGCCGATGTGCTGATCTCTGCCGTCGGCGTGCAGGCCAACTCGGAAAACCTGGGGCTGGAAAAGGCCGGAGTGAAGATCGATCGCGGCGTCATTGTCGTCGATGGCCACGGGCGTACGAATATCGATGGCATCTGGGCCATCGGAGACGTTGCCGGCCCCCCTATGCTGGCGCATAAGGCCGAGCATGAGGCTGTGCTGGCTGTCGAGACGATCGCCGGCAAAAAGGTGCACGGGCTCGACAAATCGAAAATCCCGGGCTGTACCTATTGCGAGCCGCAAGTCGCCAGCGTCGGCATGACCGAGGCCAAGGCCAAGGAAGCCGGGCGCGAGATTCGTGTGGGACGATTCCCCTTTGTGGGCAACGGCAAGGCGATTGCGCTTGGTGAGCCTGATGGGCTGGTCAAAACCATCTTCGACAAGAAGACTGGGGAGTTGCTAGGCGCCCATATGGTGGGCGCAGAAGTGACTGAACTGATTCAGGGCTTTGTGGTTGCGATGAACCTTGAGACGACTGAAGAGGATTTGATGCATACGATCTTCCCGCATCCTACACTTTCGGAGTCGATGAAAGAGAGCGTGCTCGATGCATACGGGCAGGCACTAAACATCTGACGATGCCGTGATAAAGGCTTGAAGGGCGGCGACCGACCTCCGACCTTCGGCAACTGGATCGCCAACCCAAAGAGCGATAGGTAGTTCTGATCTCGGTCGCTTTGCGGCCATAACCATTCGCCGATTTTGGCGGTATGTGGGGCAGGTATGGTAACGCTACTTGATACAGCAGTCCGCCAGGCAACGCGGCATCCGGAAAAGGCCAAGCGGCCAGATACCGAAATGCTGCGCAAGCCGGACTGGATCAGGGTCAAGGCGCCCGGGTCTTCTGTCTATAAAGAGACCCAGAAAATCGTGCGCGAAAATAACCTCGTCACGGTGTGCGAGGAAGCCGGCTGTCCAAATATCGGTGAGTGCTGGTCCAAAAAGCACGCCACCATGATGATCATGGGCGAAATCTGCACGCGCGCGTGTGCCTTCTGCAACGTGCGTACCGGGTTGCCGACCGCTCTTGATCCCAATGAGCCCGAGAACGTTGCCCGCGCGGTTGCCAAGCTGGGGCTGGAACACGTCGTTATCACATCGGTGGATCGTGACGATCTGGCCGATGGCGGTGCGCAGCATTTTGCGGATGTCATTCTGGCCATTCGGGCGCTCAACCCTAAAACGACGATCGAAATCCTGACACCCGACTTCCTGCGCAAGGAAGGGGCGCTTGAGGTCGTAGTGGCGGCTAAGCCCGACGTGTTCAACCACAACCTCGAAACCGTGCCGTCCAACTATCTGACTGTTCGCCCAGGTGCGCGGTATTTCCACTCGATCCGGCTGCTGCAGCGGGTCAAGGAACTGGATCCACAGATGTTCACCAAGTCCGGCATCATGGTTGGCTTGGGTGAAGAGCGGAACGAAGTGCTGCAATTGATGGACGATCTGCGGGTCGCCGATGTCGATTTCCTCACCATCGGCCAGTACCTGCAGCCCACGCGAAAGCACCACAAGGTTGAGCGGTTTGTGACCCCGGAAGAGTTTAAGTCCTTTGCGACAGTCGCAAAGACCAAGGGTTTCCTTCTCGTTTCGTCGAGCCCTTTGACCCGGTCTTCGCATCACGCTGGGGAAGATTTCGCCGAGTTGCGCAAGGCACGTCAGGCTAAACTCGGACTGGGCTGATGCGGAAACATCTTGAGCGGCTCGTGCCGCATTCTGCCGAGCAGATGCTGGCGCTCGTCTGTGATGTCGAGTCTTACCCGCAGTTTATTCCCCATTGCGAGCGGATGGATGTACGGCGCGAGTTCGATCGGCCCAATGAAAAGTTCGATGCGCGCATGCATATCCGCTTTGGACCGATCAGCCAGGCGTACACCAGCAGGATCACGGTAGACAGGGACGCGATGACGTTGAGTGCGAAGTCGGTCGATGGTCCCTTCAGCCACCTCTCCAGCATCTGGCGGTTCGCCGAAGGCGGGCAGGGCACGCGCATCGTCTTCGACATCGACTTTCGCATCGCAAATCCCTTGATCCGCTCCGTGGCGGAGCCTGCTTTCGCGGCCAAGCAGGATGAGATCATGGATGCGTTCGTAGCTGAGGCGAACCGGCGCTACGCTGCGTAGGCTTCGAGGATCATCTTGAGTGCTACGCGCACGCTGGCTTGCCTGATGGCATCTCGTCCAAGGTCGCCAAACCGCTCCTGGCGGTGCAGCACTGCCGTTGACGTTGCCAGCCCGAAATGAACCAGACCGACTGGCTTGGCGTCCGAGCCGCCGCCCGGGCCGGCAATTCCAGTTACCGCGATAGCCGCCTCCACATTGGCCGTATCCCGACACCCTATCGCCATGGCCCGTGCTACGGCTTCGGAGACCGCTCCGTGCTCAGCGATCAGTTCGGCCGGTACGCCGATCATGTTGGTTTTCGCCGCGTTGGCATAGGTAACAAACCCGCCATACAGAATAGCGGAAGAGCCGGCTACCGACGTTAGTGCCGCCGCGATCAGTCCACCGGTGCAGCTCTCCGCGGTGGCGACCACATGGTTTGCGTCGAGAAGCCGTTCATTGACTTTCTTGGCCAAGTCCAAAGTGTCGTTGTCGAGCATCACTGGCCCCGCGGAAGCTCTATTGTTGCCACTGCCTGCGCCGCTATCCCCTCTTGCCGACCCGTAAAGCCAAGCCGTTCGGACGTTGTTGCCTTGACCGCGACGCGATCCATAGTGACGCCGGAAATCTCGGCGATGCGTGAACGCATAGCAGCGACATGCGGTCCGATTTTCGGTTGCTCGCAGATGATGGTGACGTCGAGATGGACGAGCCGGCCATTGCGTTCCCCTACGAGCTTTGTTGCGTGCTCGAGAAAAATCGATGAATCGGCGCCTTTCCACTGCATATCACTCGGGGGAAAGTGCTTGCCGATGTCGCCATCGGCCAAGGCGCCGTAAATGGCGTCGGACAACGCATGCAACACTACGTCCGCGTCTGAGTGGCCGCTGAGGCCGACCGTATGGGGTATGCTGATGTTGCCGAGAATGACTGCATCTCCATCCTGAGCGAACGCGTGCACGTCGAATCCACTGCCCACTCGCGTTTCCACTTTGGTATCCCCCGCTAGAATGCGTTCTGCTCGCTCGAAATCCTCGGGCAACGTGATCTTAATGTTGCGTGGATCGCCTTGAGCGAGCGCAACGCTCAGCCCCGCCCATTCGGCGATGGCAGCATCATCTGTAAATCCATCGCCAAATTGAATAGCCTTGCTATGCGCGGCCATGATTGCGCCAAACCGGAATCCTTGCGGTGTTTGCGCGGCGAACAATTGCGTACGATCTTCAGTGCCACCAACTGTTTTGCCATCCGTCGAGCGTTTGATCGTGTCGGTGACGACTGTGACCGGAAGCGATCCGTCAGCATCATGAAGGCCAGCGATCACGCCATCGATGAGAGCTTCTGTGACGAACGGTCGTGCTCCGTCGTGGATAAGGACGACGTCCGGCGCGGACGCCGACAGCGCCTCAAGGCCGCGAAGTACCGAAACTTGGCGTGTATCGCCCCCGATCACGGGGGGCATCAGCTTGGGTAGCTTTAGCTCCAACGCCTCGTAGAGGTACTGGTGTTCATCGCCAATAACCGCAAGCACCTCAGTGACTGACGAAAAACTGGCCAATCTGCTGAGCGTGTGCGCAAGCAGCGCCTTGCCACCAATAGGCCGATATTGCTTGGGCAGATCGGTGCCGCTACCGGCGCGGGAGCCGCGGCCAGCGGCAACGACGATGACAGCGATTTTTTGGGGAGCGTACATATGGATTCTCTTAGGTGCCGCGTGGTGCATGTTCAACCACTCATGGCGCTTTGCGGCAACGGGCAAACTAGGTCAGTAGCGTTGACTTTAGCAAACTTATCCTGTTTGAGGCATTGATTGGGTTGCCAAATTGACTAATCTGTCGGCAATTCAACCCGCATGAACGGTTTTGAGGCACCACTTTGGCGCGAAATGCACGCGGAATAAGCATAGGACATTTCCAACTCCCCAATCGAGCATTCCTTGCTCCCATGGCCGGCATAACGGACCGGCCCATGAGGGACATTGCTGCGCGACTGGGGGCGGGTATGGTCGTGTCTGAGATGATTGCCAGCGCCGCGTTGGCGACGGGCCAGCGCGAAATGGTCCGCAAACTCAAACCCAGTTCCGGGCTGCCGCATATGGTTCAGTTGGCTGGTTGCGAGGCAGATTGGCTTATACGTGGGGCGCAGATTGCGCGGGACGCGGGAGCCGACGCCATCGATATCAATTTTGGCTGTCCTGCTAAGCGGGTCACTAATGGGTATGCTGGTTCGGCCTTGATGCAGGTTCCTGATGTTGCCCTGAAACTGGTAGAGGCCGTGGTTTCTGCAACCGAGTTGCCCGTGTCCGTGAAAATGCGCCTGGGTTGGGACGATACCTCCCTCAATGCCGCGCGCATTGCAAAGGATGCCGAGAACGCCGGCGTCAGAATGGTCACGGTGCACGGTCGCACCAGGCAACAGTTCTACAAAGGCACGGCGCGCTGGGAGTTGGTGAGGGCTGTCGTAGATGCCGTCAGCATTCCTGTTATCGTCAACGGGGATATCGTCGATCTGTCATCAGCCAGGTCAGCGCTCGACCTTTCCGGCGCCGATGCTGTCATGATCGGGAGAGGCGCACAGGGGCGTCCGTGGATTGTGGGGCAGGTGGGTGTGGGCCTTGATGATCTTGCGCCAAGGAAAACCCCAAATGGTCCAGAGTTGCTCGACCTCATACGCGGTCACTACGACGCTATGCTCGGCGAGTATGGCACGGAGCTAGGCGTGCGGGTGGCTCGAAAGCACCTTGGCTGGTATCTTGAGGCCATGGGAGACACGTCAAGCGACTTCCGCAAGTCACTGCTCACCTGCGATAACCCTCAACAGGTTTTCACCTTGTTGCCGCGTATTGTGGCAGTTGACTGGAGTGCGGCTGCATGACTATGGCCATTGATATGAGCGGTCATAGCTCTATCTTGCAATCGCTACCTCAGCCGGTGCTTGTCTGCGCCGAAGACAACGCCATCGTCTTCGCCAACTACGCAGCCGAAGCCTTCTTTCACGCCTCTTCTAGCATTCTGACCCGTCAGAAGCTGTCCGATTTCATGGCCTTTGGTTCGCCGATTCTAAGCTTGATCGAGAGCGTCGCGACGCGCCAGGCGCCGATGATTGAATACAGGGTTCAAGTCGGTAGTTCTCGCATGAGCGAAGATCGTATTGCCGATGTGTATGCGAGCCCTATTCCCGAGATGCCTGGCCACGTGACGTTGATTTTTCAGGAACGCACGATGGCCGACAAGATCGACCGTCAACTCGTCTCACGCGGTGCTGCTCGCTCCGTTACGGGGCTCGCTGCGATGCTGGCGCACGAGATCAAAAACCCGCTTTCGGGCATTCGCGGTGCCTCTCAATTGCTTGAACAATCGGCAACCGGCGACGACAGGGCTCTGGCGCGGCTTATCCGCGACGAAACCGATCGCATCGTTGATCTTGTGGATCGCATGGAGGTGTTCGGCGACGAACGCCCGGTCGAACGCGTGCCCATCAACATTCACGTTGTATTAGAGCGCGTGAAGTTGCTTGCCTCCAACGGCATGGCCAAGGGTATTGCGTTCTCGGAGGATTACGACCCGAGCTTGCCGCCGGTCCTCGGCAACCGCGATCAGCTTCTCCAGGTGTTTCTCAATCTCATCAAAAACGCCGCCGAGGCGCTGGATCGAACTTCGAAGCCTGAAATACGTATTCTAACGGCCTTTCGGCCCGGAATTCGGATCAGCGTGGCGGGTGTATCGCAGCGCATTTCTCTGCCGCTCGAAATCATCATCGAAGACAACGGCCCGGGCGTTCCCACCGACATACTGCCATTTCTCTTCGACCCCTTCGTCACCACCAAACTTAGCGGCTCGGGACTTGGTCTGGCCCTTGTTGCAAAGATCATCGGCGACCATGGGGGGGTCATCGATTGTGACAGCAAGCCTGGACGCACGCGTTTCCGTATTCTTTTGCCCGTGGCCCAGGGCCCCGATGCGCGGCAGACTGAAGAAAAAGAGTAAGCAATGTCCGGACAAACCATACTTCTCGCCGATGATGATGCTGCTATCAGGATGGTTCTCAATCAGGCGCTTTCGCGCGCCGGATATGAGGTGCGCCCCACTGGAAACATCTCAACGATGTGGAACTGGGTGACGCGCGGGGAAGGTGACCTTTTGATCACCGATGTGTCGATGCCTGATGGCAATGCGTTCGACGTCATGCCCAAGATCAAGAAGATGCGACCTGAATTGCCCATCGTGGTGATGAGCGCGCAAAACACTTTCATGACCGCGATACGCGCCTCGGAGATGGGCGCATACGAGTATCTACCCAAACCATTCGACATCACCGAGGTGTTGGCCGTCGTTGGTCGCGCCCTTGCAGAAGCTAAACGTCCCGCGCCCTCGGAGCGTCGCCAGGACGAGGGCGAGAATATGCCGCTAGTGGGTCGTTCCGCCGCCATGCAGGACATCTATCGCGCTCTTGCCCGATTGATGCAGACAGATTTGACCGTGATGATCACAGGTGAAAGCGGCACCGGGAAAGAGCTGGTTGCGAAGGCGCTGCACAATTTCGGGAAGCGAAAGAACGGGCCATTTGTTGCGATCAACATGGCTGCCATTCCGCGCGACCTCATTGAGGCGGAACTGTTTGGGCACGAAAAGGGCGCCTTCACCGGCGCGACGTCCCGCTCGTCTGGACGGTTTGAGCAGGCCGAAGGCGGAACGCTGTTTCTCGACGAAATCGGCGATATGCCGATGGATGCGCAGACTCGGTTGCTACGTGTTCTTCAAGAGGGCGAATACACGATGGTCGGCGGTCGCACGGCGATCAAGACCAATGTTCGCATCGTCGCTGCAACCCATCGGGATCTCAGCCAACTGATCCGGCAGGGTCTTTTCCGCGAAGATCTATATTATCGGCTGAATGTCGTGCCGCTGCGTCTTCCACCACTGCGCGAGCGGATCGATGACGTGCCAGATCTTGCCGCCAGTTTCTTAAAGACCGCGCAGCGGGAAGGCGAGGCGTCAAAAGTTTTGGCGTCCGATGCGCTCAAGCTCATGCAGCAATACCATTGGCCGGGTAACGTTCGGGAACTCGAGAATCTTGTCCGCCGGTTGGCTGCGCTCTACGCCGATGAGGTCATTTCTCTCGAGATCGTCCAGAACGAGCTCAATTTGACTGATCGCGCCGATTTTTCGGCGAAGGTCGGTCCTGCCGATGTCGTGACGGTTATTGAAAGCGAACTGGCTCAATTGTTTCGGGAATACGAGCCAAATCTGCCGCCTGCCGGCGTCTATCAGCGCGTGATCGACAAGGTTGAGGTCCCTTTAATCTCAACAGTCCTCAACTTGTGCTCCGGTAATCAGATTAAGGCAGCGGAACTCCTCGGCCTTAATCGCAACACTTTGCGAAAGAAAATCCGGACCCATGGGATCGAGATCGTGAAGCAGTCCAGGCAGATCGGCTAGACCGCTCGAACTCAAAGACTTGATAAATTCCCAGCGGAAGTGCGATCAGACGCGCTTCCGCCACTGTCACATTTTAGCAACAATAGTCTTGAACGAAGGCGCGGTTTGGGCCAGACTCCCGTGATGATGGAGTTTGGACCGATTCAACCATTGTCGATCGGAATGGCAGTAATGCAGCCTGACGTCCAAATCCAGACTTGCTTCGCCTCGCGAGCCGGATGGGAAAATCCGTATGGCGGTTAGCGAAAGCAAAGATCCGCTGGCTTCTGGAGATACGACGAGCAAGCCTCTGTTTCAGAGCAACCGACTGCTGAGGCAGGTCGGGTTCGTCGTCGTGCTCGCATCCGTGGTTGTGGCCACCGCATCGTTCATGATCATGAGTGGTGCAACGAGCCTGGAACCCGGGCCGGATGTCTGGACATTCATCTGGATCGCCAATGCAATCCTTATCCTTCTCGTCATTGCGCTCGTTCTGACCGAGATCGTGATGCTGGTGCGTGCTCGCATACGGCGACAGGCTGGTGCGCGTCTTCAGGTGCGCATCGTCACGATGTTTGCCTTCGTAGCCGCGGTTCCTGCATTCATCGTTGCTGTTGTTGCGACCTTCGCGCTCAATCAGGGGCTTGACCAGTGGTTCTCCGAGCGAACCCGCTCGATGGTGGAGAGCTCGCGACTGGTTGCGCGGTCCTACATGCTCGAGCACGCACAGGTGCTGCGCGGTGACATCATCTGGGTGGCGGAAGAGTTGGAAGGGGCTCGAGAGACTTACGCTACCGACCAGCAACGATTTCAGCGCATCCTGACAGCGTTGGCCACAACGCGCTCCTTGCCGTTCACCACGTTGGTCAACCAGGCTGGCGAGACGGTGATGCGCGCTCAAATCAACGTGCAAGGTGCATTGCCTCGCGTCCCTGACGCCGTGCTCGCCGCGGCTGGGGAAGGGACGCCTACGCTGATAGCGCCGGGATCGGCTAACTCGCTCGTTGGCGCAGTGGTTAAGTTGCGCGGTTATGCCGATCTCTATCTCTTCGTCGCTCGGCCAGTCGACCCCGAAGTTCTGGAATATGTTCGCCTGACGGACAGCAATATCACCGAGTATCGGCTCTATGACTCCAGCCGCCTGGTGTTCCAGATAACCTTCACTCTGATGTATGTCGGGGTCGCGTTCGTGTTCTTGCTGGCGGCGCTGTGGATCGGCATCGCCTTGGCGAACGGTCTGATCGACCCGATCAGAAATCTGATGATTGCTTCCAATCGCGTGTCGAGCGGCGATCTCGATGTGCAGTTGCCGGTTCCTGAGCGAGGGGGCGATCTGTACGATCTTGCCGTCCGATTCAACAAGATGACTGCCCAGCTACGATCACAGCGCGAGGCACTGATCGCCGCGAGCCGGACCAATGACCAGCGCCGACAGTTTACCGAGGCCGTGGTCGAGGGCGTTTCGGCAGGCATTATAGGGCTGGATTCGTTCGGGCGGATAACTTTGGTCAACTCCCGTGCGTGTGCTGCTCTCGGCCAGACCGAACTGGACCTCATGAACCAGGAGCTGGCCGACGTCGCGCCAGCACTTCTTCCGACGATCGAACGCGCGCAGTCTGCGCGACGTGGTCGGGTCCAGGACCAAGTGCAACTTTCATCCGGTTTCGATCGGCGAACTTACCAAGTGCGTCTGACGCGCGAGGGTACCATTACCGAGTCGAAAGGCTTTGTCGTCACGCTCGATGACATCACGGAGCTGGTGACTGCGCAGCGCAACAGCGCCTGGGCTGATGTGGCGCGCCGTATCGCCCATGAGATCAAGAACCCGTTGACGCCTATCCAGTTGTCGGCGGAGCGGTTGCGCAGGCGCTACGCGAACAAGCTTGTCGATGACTTCGACGTTTTTGACAAATGTATTTCGACAATCGTACGCCAAGTGGGCGACATCGGGCGCATGGTCGACGAATTTTCGTCTTTCGCCCGCATGCCGTCGGCGAGCATCGTCAAAGCGGATCTCTCCGACACCGTGCGGCAGGCCGTGTTTCTTGAGAGCGTACGGCAACCGGAAATTACCATCAGCCCGCAATTGCCTGCAGAAACTGTTTACGCGTTTTTCGACACCCGTCTCGTTTCTCAGGCGCTGACGAACCTCATCAAGAACGCGGTAGAGGCCGTTGAGTCGATCGGAATCGACACCGTCAAAGATCCTGAAATCATCGTTTCCGTAAATATCAGCGGGGATGAAGCAGTCGTTGCGGTCAGCGACAATGGCAAAGGCTGGCCCGAAGAAAACCGTCACCAATTGCTGGAACCATACATGACGACCCGAGACAAGGGCACCGGCCTGGGGTTGGCTATCGTTGCCAAGATTATCGAACAGCATGGTGGGCGT
Organism: Pelagibacterium luteolum; assembly: GCF_900100665.1. Taxonomy (GTDB): domain Bacteria; phylum Pseudomonadota; class Alphaproteobacteria; order Rhizobiales; family Devosiaceae; genus Pelagibacterium; species Pelagibacterium luteolum. The sequence goes on along the minus strand of NZ_FNCS01000008.1, from coordinate 9,754 downwards.
ATCGATCTGCGCGATGCTGCGCCCGACCCTCATGGCCGTGTGGGGGCATGCTTTGCTTTCACACTGCCGTTGCATGAAGGTGGAAAACAGCATACCGAGCCTCCCCAGGGCTCCGCGACGACAAACCCGAACCTTGCCCAAGAGGAGACATCGCGCGTATCCGCGATGGCGTTGAAGTAGATGGCCCGTGATATCCTTATCGTTGACGATGAAGAAGACATTCGCGAACTGATCGCCGGAATTCTTGAGGACGAGGGCTATGAGGCACGTCAGGCGAGCGATGCTGACTCTGCTCTGGAGGCCATCGCGCGCCGGCGACCAAATCTTGTCTACCTCGATATCTGGATGCAGGGTTCGCGCCTCGATGGGCTGCAATTGCTCGACTTGCTGCAGACCGATCACCCCGATCTTCCTGTCGTCATGATCTCGGGGCACGGCAATGTGGAAACGGCGGTTTCGGCAATCCGGCGCGGTGCCTACGATTACATCGAAAAGCCGTTCAAGATCGACCGCCTGCTGTTGATCACGCAGCGTGCCATCGAGGCCAGCAAACTCAGGACCGAAGTCGCCGATCTCAAAGAGAGAACCGGTGGGGACGAGTCTGAACTCGTTGGGGTTTCGACCGGGATGGCGCAGGTCCGGTCGCTTATCGAAAAGTCCGCGGGGACACGCTCGAGGGTCTTTATTTCTGGTGGGGCCGGCACAGGAAAGGGACTTTGCGCACGGCTGTTGCACGTAAAGAGCCCGCGAGCCTCGGGGCCATTTATCGAGATCAACGCATCGCTTTATGCGCCAGATGAAATTCCTCTAGTGCTGTTTGGGCGCGAGGTGCGTGACAAGGGCGGGCTGCGCGTTGAAGTTGGCGCACTGGAGCGCGCGCACGGGGGCACGCTCTATCTCTCGGAAGTCGCTTCGCTTCCAATGGACTCCCAGACGGCGCTGTTGCGCACATTGGTCGAGAACAAATTCACGCGCGTCGACGGACATGGCCCCGTTCCGGTGGATGTTCGGATCGTTTCTGCCAGCTCCCAGAATATTGCCGGGATGATGGAAGACGGGCGTTTCCGTTCGGACCTTTTCCATCGTTTGTCGGTCGTTCCGCTGCAGCTCACGCCGCTGCGGGAACGTCGCGAGGACATTCCTTCGCTTGTCTCGCTTTTCGTGGCCCAGCTCTCTCGTATGCACAATCTGCCGCGGTTCGTCTTCGGCAGCGACGCGATTGCTGTGCTGCAGGGGCAGGACTGGCCGGGCAATGCCCGCCAGTTGCGCAATGCGATCGAGCGGCTCTTGATACTGGTGCGCGATCAACAACCCGTCGACGGGACGATCACCGCATCAATGCTGCCCTCCGACATCAGCGAAGTTTTGCCCACTATTGGAGATACCGATTCTTCGGCTCACCTGATGAGCTTGCCGCTGCGAGAGGCACGCGAGGTATTTGAGCGGCAGTATCTGATCGCCCAGATCGAGCGCTTTGGCGGTAACATTTCCAAGACCGCTGAGTTCGTCGGCATGGAGCGCAGTGCCTTGCATCGCAAGATCAAGTCTCTCGGCCTCTAAGCAGGCGCGGCCAAGACAGGACTTTAGAGCATGAGAGTGATCATCTGCGGTGCCGGGCAAGTTGGCTATGGCATTGCCGAACGACTGTCGGCCGAGGGCAACGAAGTCACCGTTATCGACAACAATCCGACCTTGGTTCAGCGAGTACGCGATACGCTCGACGCACGCGGGCTACACGGCCATGGATCCTATCCCGATGTGCTTGCGCAGGCCGGCGCTCGCGATGCAGATATGCTCATCGCCGTGACGCAGGTCGATGAAGTGAACATGACCGCCTGTCAGGTGGCGCACTCGATCTTCGAGGTGCCGACGCGTATCGCGCGCATCCGCTCCCAGAGCTATCTCAATCCCGAATGGAGCAATCTGTTTTCGCGCGATCACCTCCCCATCGATGTGATCATCTCGCCTGAGATGGAAGTTGGGGAACTCATACTTCAGCGCATGGCTCATCCTGGGGCCAATGAGATCGTTACCTTTGAGGACGAGAAAGTCGTGGTGGTCGAGGTTAATGTCACCGAAGACTGCGCGGTGATCGACACGCCGCTGCGGCATTTGACAGACCTTTTTCCCAATCTCAATGCCACGGTGATGGGCGTCCGGCGCAATGGCGAAATGCGCGTCATCCATTCCCACGAGCAGATGATCGCCGGCGATCAGGCGGTGGTCGCGGTCTCGCGCGACCAGGTCAATCGGGTCCTGGGCTTGTTTGGACGCAATGAGGCCCCTCCGAGTCGGGTCGTCATTGCCGGCGCAGGCAATGTGGGGCGCTATGTAGCCCGTCGTATCGAAGAAACCGACCCCAGCGTTTCGGTCCGTATCATCGAAAGCCATCGCGAGAATGCCCAGCGCGCCGCTGAGACGATGAAGCACTCGATCGTGGTGTTTGGCGACGCCCTTGCACAGGACATCATGCGGGAGGTCGATGTGCGTGACGCGCACATGTTCCTCGGGCTGACCAATGACGACAAGACCAATATCCTCTCGTGCGTCATTGCGAGTGAAATGGGATGCCGCGCCAATATCGCGCTGGTCAACCAGAGCCAGTACCCCCGCATTGCACGTCGACTGGGCGTTGATGCCTTTATCAACCCGCGCGCAATAACGGTTTCGAAAGTCTTGCGGCATGTGCGGCGCGGACGCATTCGCGGCGTGTATTCGCTTGGCAACGGTGCTGCCGAACTTCTGGAAGCCGAGGCGCTGGAGACGTCGACCCTGGTTGGAAAGCCCCTGCGCGAGTTCAAGCTGCCGGACGGCGTGCGCATCGGTGCTATCGTACGCGGAAGCGAAACGATCATGCCCACGGGTGACACGGTCGTGAGGGCAGGGGATTTCGTGATCGTCTTCGCGCTGGCTGCCAATCTTCGACAGGTCGAACAGATGTTCCGCGTGAGCATCGACTTCTTCTAGTGCATTTCGCGATCGATTAGCTCGCCCGGAGACATTGTGCCAACCATCGGAATCCTTGCAGCGGCCGTCTTTGCGGGATTTGCCCTGTGCATGGCATTGCCCATGCTCGTTGCACTGATCGAGGGAAACTGGCGCGCTTTGGAAGCGATGTTTCTAGTTTCGGCGGCTTATGGTTTCCTCGCAAGCGTCACCATACTGGCGCTTATCGCCCGGCGACGGACGCTCAACAGGGCAGGGGTGTTTACAGCGGCAATCGTGATCTGGCTGAGTTTTGTAGCCGCCGCCACGCCTGTTTTTATCCTCGTTGAGGGTCACAGTGTTGTCGGGGCTTTGTTTGAGGCCAGCTCGGCGGTAACAACGATGGGGATCACGCTTCGTCCTCTTCCCGATATCTCGGCGTCGATGGCATTTTATCGCGCTACAATCGCTTGGCTCGGTGGGTTGCTGACCTTGATGATGGCGGTATACGTGCTCGGGCCCTATCGGGTTGGTGGCACGCCGAGTGCAAATCTGCGGCAAGTCCAGCATGCGCGGACTGAAGAGGATCCGCGCTTCGGCGAGACGTTGCAGGAAATAGGCTTGCCCTATCTAGCGCTTACAATGCTTTGCGCTCTCTTGCTTGGGATGACCGGTGTTGCGGCCGATGATGCCGTTGTGGTTGCGATGAGCATGCTGTCGACAAATGGTTTCGTGCCCGATCGGTCCTCGTCTAGCGTGCTGGACAACGGTGCTGCCGAAACGATTATGGTGGTCTTCATGCTGGTGGGCGCGACGAGCATTGTCTGGCACCGACTGGTGAGCTCGCGCAATTTTGCCGACTCGCGCGAACATAGCGAAGGGGTACTTTTTCTCGCAGCGGTTGCTGTGCTCATCGTGGCTGCGGTGCTGGCATCGATCGTCGCGCCGCCGAGCGGATTGAGCGGGATACAGGCGGCGCTCAACTATGTGTTCGATATTGTATCGATGGTGACAACGACGGGGATTGCCCACGATACGGATTCCGGCATCTCCCTGCCATTTGAGCTCGTTCTCCTGATCGTTTTCATTGGTGGGTGCTCCTATTCGACCGCCGGCGGGATCAAGGCATTTCGCGTCATGGCGATGCTGAAGCACGTTGGAAACGAGCTCGAAAGGCTCGTCTATCCCAGCGCAATCCTGCGCGAGGATGCTCAGTACGACGACCAACATCGCATGATCGCAAAGTCGATCTGGAGCGCGTTCTTTCTTGCTGTTCTCACGATCACCGTTGGGATCCTGCTGTTTGCTTTGCAGGGCCATGCGCTGCCGAATGCAATCGGCCTTGGTGCCGGCGCGTTCTCCCAGGTTGGGGGACTTGTCGACGATGCGGTTCCCGGATTGACGCAGGGCGCAGTATCGGACGGTACGTTGCTCACAATCGCCGGTCTGGCGTTGGTTGCGCGGATCGAGATCCTGATTGTACTGGCGGCAATCGCCGGGAAACGATGGTAGGCTTTTCGCGGCCTGATCGTATGGCGGTGTAGGTCGACGGATTCCACTTTTGCTGGAAACGCTCTAGGCTGACCCATACAGATGTGCCATAGTTGCTTGTGTTGACATGCAAATGCGTCACAGGGCAGGGCGGCACCTATACTGAGTGTCACGCAAAAAGATGGTCGGGAATCTGACCTGGTGCGTTGTGCCAGACGCAAACAAGAGGCCGAACAATGCCCAGTGAAAAGGTGCAAAACCTCCAGGATTCCTTTCTCAATCACGTTCGCAAGAACAAGGTTCCGGTGACGATTTTTCTCGTCAATGGCGTTAAGTTGCAGGGCGTAATCACCTGGTTCGATAATTTCTGCCTGCTGCTGCGGCGTGATGCGCAGAGCCAGCTGGTTTACAAGCATGCCATCTCCACGATCATGCCGGGCGCACCGATCCAACTGTTCGACCCCGAGAGCAACACCGATTGATCGATAACGACGACGATATTGGAAAGGGCTTTGTGGACCTCCGCGAAGTCCCTACGCGCACGGGCATCGTAACGCCTGACGTCAAATCCGTGCGCTATTCGCGCACCGCAGACGCACGCCACGAAGAGTTCGTCGGCCTTGCGGCTGCGATCGCGCTCGATGTGGTTTTTGCCGAGATCCTGCGGGTTCGCGACATCAAGCCGGCGACCTATCTGGGTGGCGGGCAGGTTCAAACATTGGCCGAACTGGTCAAGAGCGAGAAGATCGAATTGCTGCTGGTCGATGCGGCGCTTTCGCCAATTCAACAGCGCAATCTCGAACGCGACATCGGGGTCAAGGTTCTCGATCGCACTGCGCTGATCCTCGAGATTTTTGGGGAGCGGGCGGCGACGCGAGAGGGCGTGTTGCAGGTCGAACTGGCTCACCTCAATTACCAGAAGGGCCGCCTTGTACGGTCTTGGACCCACCTTGAGCGCCAGCGCGGCGGCGGCGGGTTTCTGGGTGGACCGGGCGAAACCCAGATCGAGTCGGATCGGCGTCAGATTCAGGATCGCATCCTCGTTCTCGAACGTCGGCTGGATAAGGTGCGGCGGACGCGGCTGTTACAGCGCGGACCGCGCGATGCGGTGCCATTTCCAGTGGTGGCGCTGGTGGGGTACACCAACGCGGGCAAGTCGAGCCTTTTCAATGCGATCACCGGTTCAGGCGTGATGGCAGAGGATTTGCTGTTTGCGACGCTGGATACGACCGTGCGCAGGGCAACCTTGCCGCATGGGCGCGACATCATTTTGTCGGACACCGTCGGTTTCATTTCCGATCTGCCGACCGATCTCGTCGCAGCGTTTCGCGGGACGCTGGAAGAGGTGACGCAGGCGCAAGTCGTGCTGCATGTCCGCGACGTGGCCAACCCCGACCATCCGGCCCAGGCGGCCGATGTGCTCAAGGTTCTTGCCGATCTCGGTGTGACCGGGGAGACGGTGCCGATCATCGAGGTCTGGAACAAGATCGACGCGATTTCGGAGGCGGAGACCGAGGCTGGCAGAGGGCTTTCGAGCGTTGCGCCCGTGGGCAAGGTCGCGGCGAGCGTTGCGGTATCGGCACGGACCGGCGAAGGGCTGCCTGAGCTTCTGGCCGCCGTCGAGAAGGCGTTGGCGCAGGACGCGCGGCTGTTTTCGGTGCTTATTCCCCATGAATCGAGCGTGGAAACCGGGTGGCTGTACGCCAATGCCGAGGTGATCGAACGCGGCGAGCCGGACGATGAGGGTACGCGCTATGTGGTGCGGGTGCTGCCGCGGCACCGTGCCGAGTTTTCCGAGAAGTTCGCCGGCCGGATCACCGGGCTTGATGGCTCAAACTGATTTGTCCCTCTTGCGGATTTCGTTCCAGTAACCGTCGAGCCGATCGAGGCCGGCGTGGGCGATGTCGATCTCATCCTCACGGGCACGGGCTTCGACATATTCGAAGCGCCTGACGAACTTGGCGTTAGCGTCGCGCAGCGCGGCTTCGGCGTCGAGGCCGGCGTGGCGGGCGAGATTGGCGACAGCGAATAACAGATCGCCGATTTCTTCCTTTTTCGCCGCTTCGTCAGTGCCGCCGAGAGCTTCTTCGACCTCATCGAGTTCTTCGCGGATTTTCGCGATGACCGAGGCTGTATCGGGCCAGTCGAAACCCACGCGCGCTGCGCGCTTGGCGAGCTTTCCAGCGCGCAGCAGGGCTGGCAGAGCAGGGGGAACGTCATCAAGGACCGAGGGCGGTTTCGCGCCGCCGCGCTCGGCGGCTTTTTGAGCCCGTTCGGCAGCTTTGATGTTTTCCCAACGCTTTTCCGATGCGGCGGCATTGCCGGGATCGGCGTCACCAAAGACGTGTGGATGTCGGCGGATGAGCTTCTCCGTTACAGCAAACACAACGTCGCCAATGTCGAAGAGGCCCTCTTCGCTGGCCATCTGAGCGTGATAGACGGGTTGAAGGAGGAGGTCGCCAAGCTCGTCTCGCAGATCGGCGTAGTCCCTGCGTTCGATTGCGTCGGAAACCTCATAGGCTTCCTCGATCGTGAAGTGTCTGATGGTCTCGAAGTTCTGCTCGATGTCCCATGGGCAACCGTTTTCCTTGTCGCGCAAGCGCGCCATGATTTCGAGGAGCACTGACATGTCGCGAGAGGGCTGCATGAAGAACCTTGTGAGTCGGGGAATGCTGATTGATCTTATCGGCTAGGTTTGGCTATTGGCCAGACGTTGGATGCGCAAAAGCGTCCGACGGCGATATCGCCTCGGATGATGGAAAGACGGCGTGGGGCGATGAGCGCTCCGCAGTTTGTTTTTTAGTATGAAGCGATCATCGCCCCAGGCGCTCGGGATTTTTGGCTTACTCGCCCTTCAGAAGGCTGGGGTCAATCCCCGCCGGGTTTCCCCGGTAAGCCGCCGTATGGGTACCGACGACCGGCACTTGTGACGTTTAGGCCCTCCCTGCAGCGACCCGCAAGGAACCCGAACCAAACCCGCCCAAACGTTCGTTGCGCTTGCGTCCATCAACGCGGGTTCGTGAGTGCAGTATGGATGCGGCTTGGCGCGCGGGGATAAGTTATTTGCAAAAGACCTGTTGAAACTATTCCTGTTTTGTTCTCATCGCATCAGAAGCCGGGTAGGGTGCCTTAATGAGCGGTCATTTGCGGTATTCAGGGCTTTCGGACGATGAGCAGCATCGCGCAGTGCAGGCGTTGGTCGGTGCCAACACCGAACTGCTGGGCATGCTCACGGTTCTACGCGACATGAATTTGCCTGACGCGTGGATCGTCAGCGGCGCCGTGTACCAAAATATCTGGAACGCGCTGACGGGCAGGCCGCTGTGGACCGGGGTCAAGGACATCGACGTCATCTATTTCGATGACACGGATCTTGGCTATGAGGCTGAGGATCGCGTCATTAGAGAAGTCGACGAGAGGCTGCCGATGCCGCCGGTGCCGATCGAAGTGCGCAACCAAGCCCGCGTGCATCTATGGTTTGCGCAAAAGTTCGGGTTCGAGGTGCCGTCGCTGGAGTCTTCGCTCGGTTCGCTGTTGCGGTATGCTTCGCGCAGTCACGCCGTTGCTGTGCGGCTGGAGGGCCATGGGGAGCTGTCAGTGGCGGCGCCATTTGGTCTCGATGACATTTTGAGTTTTCGCGTTACGCCAAATGCCGCGTATGGCAACAGGGTGGCACATGAAGAGAAGGGACGCAGGGCGCAAGCGGTGTGGCCGGAGATCAGCGTCGTGCCGTGGCCAGTGACGCAGAATGCCGCAAGAGAACGCTAAGTTCGGCATATATCCTGTCAAAGCCAATTAGAGGTGCGACAGGGCGAGCTAAATAGAAATGCGACACTGGGCATTCGCCAGGAGCGCTAAGGAGCCCCCGATCGGGTGGAGCTGGTCAGGGTTGCGCAGCCCGATCGGGGGCGGGCCTTTGGCCCCGCTTCTGATAACCGTTGCTCACGCTGCCATCGGGGATGGCGAACATATGGTTCGTCTGTCCCGCGCGCCGAGGGGCTTTTTCGCTGCGCTTAAGCTCACGCCCTGCCTGCATGTCGGCCACCATGGCCAGAACCGCATCCAAACGCTTGTTGCCCACAATCTCTGAGCGATTAACTGAGCGGAGCGTGTCGAAGGTTCTGTAGGGCAGGGTGGTGCCCTCATGCTCTATCTCGAGCCGGCCGTCAGGATAATCGCAAACGATGACCTTTTGCCGCGCCACGCTTTTTGCCAGTTCCGTAGGCTCAAGGATGAACAGCACCTTGTCATAGCGTAGCGTGAGCGTCTGCGAGACTGTCCGAACCTCTTTATGGCACATGGCCCCGTCCAGGTTCTCGTGACCTGCAAGAGGACGGTGCATGTCCTTGGGATTGTAAGGCTCTTTGCCAAAGCGCGCGTTGAAATCTGCGATGAACTCGGAAACGTAAGTGTTGGCGGCTTCAATCGTGCTGATACCACGCAGGCGGAGTTCCTTGACCAGACGGTCTTGCAGGGTGAGGTTTGCACGCTCCACACGGCCCTTGGCTTGGGGCGTGTTCGCGCAAATGATGTCGATATTGAGCTCATATAATGCTCGACCGAACTGGGTGAACCCGCTGCTGCGGTCCTTTTCGGATGCATGTGTGGTGCGAAAAACGCCGTGCTTATCGCTATAAAAAGCGATCGGCTTACCCCATTCTTGCAAATAGGCCTTCGTCGCCTGGAAATAATCAAAGGTGTTCTCGGACTTGGCAAAACGGAGGTGAAGGAGCTTGCCGGTGGCGTCATCGATATAGACGAGCAGGGCGCACTTGGGGCCACGATCCTCGAACCACCAGTGATGTGAGCCATCGATCTGCACAAGTTCGCCAAAACAGTCGCGTCGGCCGCGCGGCTGGAAAATCCGCCGCTTGCGCTCGCGGCGCGACGTCCAGAGACCAGATTCGATCATCCATTGGCGTAAGGTCTCCTTGCTGATCCCGAGGCCATGCCGCTCGACCAGCTTCTCACGGGCAAAGGTCGGCCCGAAATCTGGATAATGCGCACGAACGAGATCGAGCACATGATTGCGAAAATCCTGGGTATGGCGACGATTACTCGGCCGGCCGCGCTTCCTGGACACAAGGCCATCAGCGCCGGCGCGATCATAGGCCTGCAGGAGCCGGTGAACCTGGCTGCGGCTGATGTGGAGCAACTCGGCGGCCTGAACGACGCTCAATCGGCGCGCCCGGATCTTCTGAATGGCTTCGAGGCGGTTCAGCTCTTTCTGCGACATCGTGATCAAGGACATGGCAACTCCGTCAACGCTGGGCGTCGTTGAAGCCAGTCTTTATTCCATCGTTGAACTTGACCACAGTCAGAGGGGCGAGTGTCGCAT
>NZ_FNCS01000042.1 GCF_900100665.1 Pelagibacterium luteolum | reverse complement strand
CTGCGCAGAAGGGGGTTCAAAGGTTCGCTCCGGGTGGTGGGAGAGTGGGCAACGCGCCGGCGGCGGGCTGAGCAGACCGACGCCGCCCTGCGACGCATTCCCTCGGCGCGAACGATTGCCAGGTTTATGACCACGGGGCGAGACCGACTGACGAAGTCAGAAACGGTCATTGTCGCCGCGATTGAAGCCAATGTGCCCCACCTGGTTGCAGCCCGCAGTCAGCTGGAGGCGTTCCACGCTATGATCCGGACCCGAAATTCTGGCGGCCTGGCCGATTGGCTCGAGCGGTCTTCGCAGGGGCTGATGGCCTCATTCGCGAAGGGGGTTCAACGCGACAGAGCCGCGGTCGAGGCTGCAGTTACTTCAACTTGGTCGAACGGACAAACTGAAGGCCAGATCACCAAGCTCAAGCTCGTCAAGCGTCAGATGTACGGTCGCGGAAAAATCGACTTGTTGGAAGCCAGGCTGGTAGGCGCTCCGTGAGCGCCGTGCACCAAGTGAGCGCCAGAGCCAATATTGGATGCTGTTTGACAGCCGCAAAGCAGAGTTGCGATCTAGTTCCGAGCGTTGAGGGCTTAGGATTTGCGCCCCCTGGCGCGTTCCTTGTTCGACCGGCGCTAGGTACGCCGTCAAACAGGAGAAACAGTGACAAATCCAGACACGTTCATCAAGCCGAAGCCACACCCGCTGAAGGTCGATCAGTAGAGCTGGACGTCACTGTCGGTCAAAACCGCAAGTCACCGCTCGGCTACAATGGGTTCCTGGGCCGGAACGGGCTTTCTCTTTCGCGTTCATCTTTGAAAGGAGCATGTAAATGAAACCGTATACACCTAAGCCCGACGACACACCCAGCCCACCCCGTAACGACCCCCATTCCTCAACTGAGGAAATAGGTCGGGCTGAAGTCCCTAACACGCCACAAGCACCCAAAGATCGGCGACACTCGCAGATGGAAGAGGAGCAGCGGGTAAACAATTCAGTGCACGATGGGGAGAAGTCTCTCAAACGCTGATGCGGTTGGCCAATGGATCATGTGGCGAGCTGAACAGGAACTGGAACTCTGCGACATCCTGGAATGTCGATATTGAAGACCGCTCGGACACCTCTCCGCCTTTTCGCGTACTAAGCCAAAAAGGATGCGTAGAAAGGGAGTAGCGGAGGAGTAGGTTAGCCCATCACCGTGGCGGAACGTAGCGAATCCAGCATCGAAAATGAACCTTCGCTTGGATCGGTTACCGCCGCGTTCACCCCATCTAAGCCATATCTGAATCAACATTGAACAAACATCGCTGTTAAAACTTTAGCCATCATAACAGCCAGTTTGAGGCACCTATGAGCTCATTTGCCCGCCAGCTTAGTCAGATTGCGCAATCGCAGATGAGCAGAAACGCACTCAGCAGCTGGGATAGGTTCAAGCTACCACCCTCGAACGACCAAATAGACGCCTTGCTGGGCCAGGAGCGGCATAATCCTCTCCCACATCCATATGCTCAAAGGGCGACTACTCTTGCTGTCCGGGCAGTTCCCTTGCCCTCCGACCTACGCCATCATCGGAAGACTGGACATTCTCCTCTGCCTTCTCCCCCTGAGGGTCGCCTTTGCCATTGGGGATAAACCGTTCCACCAGGCGAACAACGGTGATCAACAGGAGGCCGAAGATAAGCGATGCTCCAAATAACACAAACTGCCCGGCTCCAGCGGCAATGCCTAGCGCCGCTGCGAGCCATAAATTGGCTGCCGAAGTGAGGTTGTGCACGTCTCCTCGCGCAAAGAAGATTGCCCCTGCTGCAATAAAGCCGATGGCCTGCGCGAGACCTTGGACCACGCGCAACGGGTCTATGTTGTTGCTACTGCCGTCAGACGACAGAACAACATAGAGCAACAGAGCAGATATAGTGATGGCGGCGGAACTCAGCCCAACTAGTCCATGGGTGCGTATGCCCGCGGAAATACCCCGCAATTCTCTATCCAACCCAAGGAGCATCCCTCCACTGACTGCCAGCGCCAATCTAATGACGATATCGATATCAGACATGCCGCCTCATGATATGGCAGCCGCGCCTTGCGCGACAAAGGGTCAAGTGACGTAGTTTTCCAGGGCTTTGAGGCTGATGACAAGCGAAATCGGGTCAACCGGACACGCCGTATCGCAAGGGGCAAATCAAAAACAGTATGTTGAGCGCCAACAGGCGCTAGTCGATTTTGGGCTACTCTTCGGAACGATGACCTGCTGGAAGTTCTTAGCCAAGCCACCCACCTGGTGGGACGAGCGCCTGGCACTGATTATGTAAAATCCTCGATAGCACGCCAGAAGGTGACGAGGTCCTCGCTAAGACTGGCGTCGGTTGGGAACCAGAGATCGTCGGGAGCATCACTTCCACTTCGGAAACAAGACCGCCGAGGGCCACGCCATTAAACAGCGCCGGCCGATTACTACGACTAACGTTGCCACCAACCCAAAATAAGAGCGTCCAAAGTTCATGCGGGGCACAGGGGCGGTTGCAACCATAAACGTTCCACTGCAGGGTGCAATCGTATAGGGGCTGCTGCAGTCGATAGTCTCGAAGGACGCGATTTCAGCCAGGAAGACATACAGTTCCTGCCCACTTATGCGATGTTCCTTAAGCCGGTCATTGATTGATGCACAAAGTCCCCTCGTAGCAAAAGTTCCTCAGCAGGAATCCGGGAGCTGACATCGCGTCAAAAACAACATCGAAGCCATTGGTAGCTTTTTGCGCACGAAGGTGCGCGAAGCAAACTCCGTTGAAACCGGCGACGCACTGAAAGCGGTTGGGGGAACAGTTGAAACGCGAAGGCTCGTTCATGAGCGGCCTTACGCCACAGTTGCGTTTGAGAGCCTGTGCATGCGCGAGTATGTTTGAGCTACTCCCCGAAAATAGGGCACTGACGTAAGCTACAAATTGTTGTCTGCTGGTCTTCGACGATGGAGATCAGAGATGTCGAAACGCAAGCA